>VGWZ01000305.1 GCA_016873595.1 Nitrospira sp. | reverse complement strand
GTTTTCACGGGAAACCCTGGATTCTCTGGTCAAGCCAGAGAATGACACTTATTGGGTGATTGCATTTTCTTTAGAATACCTTGATTAATATGGTTTTAAATAAATAAATCGCTCAATTTAGGTCTTAAATGAAGTTTGAAGACCAAATCCCCATGAAAGACACGGATTAGGTCAAAACCTTTATCAGGCGGTCTTGAGTTCCTTATCAAGATGCTCTCTGATCCATTCTCGTATGATAGTAGACATGTCTGTGCCTTTCTTACTGGCAAGCTTTTTTAGCTTTCTAATAGTTTCATTGTCAAGTCTCAACTGGAAATTTCTCTTAAGAGGTGGTCTCTCAAATATGAGCTCTTTAGTTTCCTCTAATTCAGAGAGGTAGTCTGTAACGCTATGTGTATCCCAGAAAGCCCTTTCTTCCTCGATTGTCTTAAATTTAGGTATTTTCATCTTATTTCCCCTTTCTTTTGTAATATTTTCTTTCTTTTTCATCCATATCACGGGCGGTTATTACTTGAACCCGTCCCTTTAGTTTAAAGACAACCACTATTGTTAGATATCTTCCAGAAATGGTTTTAGATAAAACTATATACCGTTTCTCCTTCGCTTTTAGAACTATTGCATTTCCTTCAAAAACAGCCTCCTCAACTTCCTCAGGGATAACATTATGTCTTACAATATGATAAATACTCTCAGCATCCCACAATATCTGAGTTATTTTCATGGTTACATTGTAATGATAACAATTGCATAAGTCAAGTAGAATCAATACTAAGCTCTTATCTGGTGCTGTAAACTTTAGATTTTGAAGAACTACCCCTTTTTATTCCCTCAAAACAAGAAAAAGAAGATAAGTTTTTTAAGAAGCATATCAAAGGACTTTCAACCCGTCTTGCTCATCTGGAGATTCATGCGGGGAAAACACAAGAACAAATTGATTCCTGAAGATGTAAAAATAAAAATATCTGATATGAATTTTGAAGGTGCGGTCCTCCCCATCATTGACACGACCTTCCCGTCATCCGCTACTACTCAGAAGTTTCCTTGCTATTAAGGAACAACGCCTTCAGCACTTCTTGGTATCGTTTGAACCTTACGATGTAGAACTCAAAGGAAGTCGTAATCATGATAACGCCGATAAAGTAAAAATGAAAAGCTTGCGTACATATAGGTAGTTTCAAGATAAACCGCAAGACGAGTAAAATTAAAATTGACACAAAAGTTGCTGAAAAATCCAAGTTGCGAAGAAAAACATTTTTAATAAAAGCATAAAAGAAGTGCTTTCTCTTTATTCTCCTTTCGGCCTTAAGCCAGTTATTTAAGTCACGACCCTCAATTCTTCTGCTCTTTTCATAAAGTTTATATGCAGCCTTTTCTATTTTGGCGTGTAAAGTTTTTCCCTCCCATTCATATTTATCTATGACATGTTTTTGCAACTTCCTGAAGGCAGGTGCTAAAAATGGTCTCACTAAAAAAACGAAATGCGTCCACACTATATAGTAGCTAAATA
>VGWZ01000304.1 GCA_016873595.1 Nitrospira sp. | reverse complement strand
ATGGGATTGAAACCCCATAGGCTGTACGCAGCGGCTTCGTTCAACTTGCTTCTTTCAGAAATCTCCGCTCTCAGGAATACGCCCACATCTTCTGATCATATGCCTTCAGAAAGAAGCTTAAATGTTATCGGTAAGAGTAACGATAAAGTGTTTCACTTCTTACCATATATTATTAAATCCCCAGAGGTGGAGTCGGGGGCTCGTGCGTCTGAGCATGACTCCCTCACCCCCTCCCTCCCCCCATATGTATATATGCAGTGTATACAGCACATAGAAGATATAAGATTCCGATAACAAAGACACTACAGCCGATTAGGCCCCTGCAGGACGTTGCCCTTGCAGGACTCCTAACGGCTGAGTTTAATGTTCTGCAATATTTCTACCATTAATATTCATCCATAAGAAAGCTCATTTAGTGAGGCCTTGTAGGTGCAACAAAAACAGCAGTGTGTTAAAATAAATATGTTCGATGTCAAAAATATTCTATTTCACATTACTCATAATTTGCGCGATTGTTGTCGGGATAAATGTCACTTCAACATCAATTTTGGCTTCACAAGAGAAGATAAATAAATCTCAGGTGCCACTTCCAACCGGTGAAGATGTGGTCAGGATTTTTTTTAATCTCATTAATGAAAAAAGAATCCCTGAAGCAATCGGGATGATGGATAACTCAATGGCGCCTGATGATACAAGCAAACAGCAATGGGGTGTCCATTTTAATAGCCTCGCTTCAGTTTCAGTCACGAAAATTGAACCTTTTCACAAAAAAGAATGGACTCGCACTAAAAACGTGTATAAAGTTGTATTAAAAGTAAAGGTTAAACCAGAAGCTGCCAATGCACCTATACCAAATTATGGCTGGGAGAACGGTGAAAATGTTCGCTGGATACACATTCAAAAAGATAAAAAGGGTTTATGGAAAATTGCCGGAATTGCAACAGGCCCTTAAAGGGTAGTTTTGAGTTGTATGCAACTATAAAATCATTGAACAAATCTAAAAGAGGTAAACTATTATTATGAAAAAAATTATGGTTTGTTTTATTCTTCTTGCATCTATAAGTGGCGGGTGTGCTTCTATTACAGGCAGAACAACCGGAGAAACTATTGATGATTCTTCAATTACGACCGAGATAAATCTGAAAATTATCGGAGATCCTGAACTTAAATATCTCAAAATAAATGTTGACACCTTTCGTGGTAATGTGACGCTCACAGGAACAGTGAAGAGCAAGCAAGCAGAACAGCGTTTAATCGACCTTTCAAAAAGTGTCAGAGGAGTAAAAAGCGTAGTAACCAATCTGATTATAGAGAAATAAACAATTTCCTGTTGACCCTGATACAATCTTTTGAACTTCAAACCAATACCAATTGACCCTCTCCTATTACACACTTGTTTAAATGAAATTTATTGTCCCTGGTGGTAAAATTTTAATATGAGCAACCACTACCTTGGCAAAGTGGATTATTCTGACCCTCTCTACGAGATACTTTACTCGCGTGTATGCCCTGATATTAAGGATC
>VGWZ01000303.1 GCA_016873595.1 Nitrospira sp. | reverse complement strand
GAAGCAAAATGTAATATTTTTGATTCAAAAAATTCCGTTATAGAGGTTGGTACTACCTCAAAACGATAAGATTGATGAATTTTAGTAGATGAAAACTCTGAGCAAAAAAGAATCGCTCAATTTAGGTCTAAATAACCAGCTTATGACTCTTTAAGCTCAGATCCAAAAACTACCATTAGAATAATGTATTTAAAATTTAAGAAGGGCATTATCTTTCGGTTATTGATCTCAAAATCTCTATTATCTGCCTGTTGCGGGCTCACAAATAATATTTTTATTTACCCCGTTGGATAGTAAACGTCCTACGGGGTTTACATTTTTATCCATTCACGAGTCAACACATCATTTCTTTATCTCACTTTTAAGGTGATATTTAAAAGTGTGTGACTTGTGTGGGACTTCCTTTGCCTCTTTGGTGTTTTCAGGTGTCGGAGGTAATGCCCTGTCCTTCACCATGATAATCTTATCCACGCCCTCTTGCAGCATGTGACATGAAGAGCACTTCTCAGATGTATTCTTTATTCCCATAGCTTCATGGCATCTCAAACACATCTTGTTTTCAGTTGTCTCTATCCAGTTCCCATCTTTTTCGTGATAGCCAAAACGATAGTAATTACAATCCTTCCATTCATATTTTATTCTCTGGATTTTACCCGGTAAGTGGCAGTCAAAACATTGTAAATGCTTGTGCTTCGATTGTGAGAGCTCTTTATATATGTGAGAGACGTTATGGCATGCCGCACACTTTTCCGCTGAAGGAAGTTTATCCGGTGTTGGACCTTTGATTATCTCGCCTGCAAAAACCAGAGAAAAAGCGATACAGATAAATAATGTTGTGAACCCTATAATTTTAATTTGCCTCATCAATCACCTCCTTTCTATAATGCCCGCAACGGCAGAGAAAATCCATGATTGCGTCGGCACTTCATGCCTCGCAATGACATGTGTGGAATCATGATGTGATTTATGGCAAGGATTGTTTTTACCTTTCCAATAAGGCGGAGGTTTACAAAGAAAGGCAGGCGTTACTTTTCCTAAACCATTTTGATAGAGAATAGTTAGCACATAACACCGCCTCTTAGTTAAATAAGGTTTTTCCTCGTGATATTACGAAAAAGATTATCAATCGGGATGGATTTTGTCAATAGTTATTTAAACATTATATATTTATAAAATAATGATATAATGTATTTTATTTTGCTCTACGAGTTGTCAACAAGCTTTTTTATGGTTATTTCTTTTCAATAAAAATAATCGATGGATTTGAAAAAATGATGGTTAAAGAATATCTTGTAACGGCTTAGCACCATGGCAAATAGCAACAATCTCAATAACGTCGTCTTTAAGCCTATAAACAATTCTATAATAATGAGGGTCTTGCAAAAGTCACAAAATGAGTGAATTTTTTTGAAGTAAATCAGCTCTCCTTCTGGTAAAATTTGTTGCCACAAAAAATTACATAGAAGGAGAGCTAATGAACGTTAGAGAAACAATATCATGGCTAAAGACAAAAATACAAGAGGATTTATTTCC
>VGWZ01000302.1 GCA_016873595.1 Nitrospira sp. | reverse complement strand
TTCTAACTATCTGGCAATTGGTCGGGGCGAGAGGATTTGAACCTCCGACCCCCTGCTCCCAAGGCAGGTGCGCTAAACCAGGCTGCGCTACGCCCCGATTATTTATTTTACCAAAATATTGGACTTATAGGATACAGATGTTGTCTGCATCTTTTCTCTTAGTACCTCAGGATCTCGAGATAGTCAGCAATGTCTTTTTCTTCTTTACCCTTAACCATTAATTTCTTGTTTTTTAAGTCCTCAGTTGCTTTTTCCTTATTTCCTTTATAAAAAGGATCAAGCTCTACCGCACGTGTAATAGCTGTGGCAGCATCGCCATATTGACCCTTCGCATTGTAACAGAGCGCAAGACCGTAATAAGGAAGATGAAAGTCATTCAATCTTCGTATTGCTCCTTTATATGCATCTAATGCCTCATCATAACGACCAAGCCTGTAGTAAACCCGGCCGAGATTGTTATAAGCCTTTTCAGGAGACTGATAGAGGAGATTGGAAAGAGCTCTTTTATATGAATCAATTGCCTCATTGTATTTTTCAGTTCTCTCATAAGCAAGTCCGAGGTTGTTGTGCGCCTCAGAAAATTTCGGGTCTATGGTTATCGCACGCTGGAAAAAATCTATTGCCTTTTGAGAATCTTCAAACTTTAAAAGATAGATTATTCCAATAGCATTCAGCACCTCTTTATCGTTCGGATTAAGCTCAAGTGCCTTTTGAAACTCAACATAGGCCATCTGAGTCTTGTTTTCGTTATAATACGAGAGCCCTATTTGATAGTGAGCACTTGCCTTTTGAATGGTATCTCCTGTTCCAGTGGTTGAGCAGGAGACTAACAATGGTATAAGTATAAAAAGGATAAAAATTATTCTTATTTTCACTTGTTGATTCTCCTCACAAATCCCCCTTAATCTCCCTTTGTTAAAGGGGGACTGAGGGGGATTACCTTATTTACTAATAAGACCATAAGTAAAGCCACATCTGTCATTCCCGCTTGTCGTTCCAGCTTGTTTGGAATCTTTCTTAAGAGAAGGATTCCGAACAAGTCGGAATGACGAAATAAGTGAGAAGGATTCTGGACTGATCCCTGACAAGCAGGGACAAGAGCCAGAATGACAAAATTGACATGTGAATGTGGTTATACTTATGAACTCCTTATTTAAGTCGCTCACTATAGTTACAGATTATGGAGACTTATTAAAGGTATCAGAAATGACCAAACATGTAAAGAGGGATGAGACTTCTTTATAAATTTCTTTCCATGGAAGTCCTCTAAGGTCAAGCTCAAAACCCTCAGGAAGGAATCTAATCTTCCCGTCTCTTTTTTTATGGAGTTCAAAGATATCATCGGGTTCTACTTTAGTATCAGGAGAAAAGAGTACACAAATCTTTCCGTTTATGTCCTTGATATGAGTGATGAAGAGCGTCCTCGCTATTATCTTCAGCCTCATTATATCAAGGAGGTTTTTGACTTCATCAGGGAGCTTTCCAAACCTGTCCTCCATCTCAATTTCAAGAGCTTTTATATCTTCGTCTGTCTTTGATAAC
>VGWZ01000301.1 GCA_016873595.1 Nitrospira sp. | reverse complement strand
TTAAAGCTCATGTCCTTCTATGCTTTCTTGCACTATTGCTTGCACGTATTGCAGAACGTCAGACGGGTCTAACGTGGGATAAAATTAGATCCGGTATGGAGCGTCTGCATCTTGGAGAATTTCAATCAAAAGATGGACGAATACTGCAGCGTACCGAACTGACCTCTGAACAGGCTAATATATTGAAAAAGCTGAATTTTTCTCCGCCACCTAAGCTATACAGGATTGATTTGAAGGGTTAATTTCATAGTAACACGCCAAATTTTTGTCTTCACGCTAACAATTTGATTTTACATAGAAATTTCATTTCTGTTAACCTATGACTGTCGAACAGGGGAAGTACTTAACTATTAAAAATAAAAAAATAAAGATTAGATAAGAGATAAAGATCAGATAAGGTATCAGAGATCAGAACAAACCGATATAAAAGAAGTGATGAAATTTATTAGAGATTTTTTAGGTTAATTGATGCCACTGCCACAGGTCTTACAGGCACAAGGGTAGCTTGTGAATTGTATGCCATAGACTGTAACAATGTGAGGAATTTCTGAATCTAATTCTCATATATTGAATCATGATTGGTCAGATATTCTTCATGCTCCTGTTTCTCATGTTGTATCCTGTCTGATAAATATTCTTGATCTTTTGTCTTTCTATGTAAGATAGAAAGCTCGTCTGAAGATTCTTAATTAAAACATTGCGGTTACAAGAATGGCTTCTTTCCCCTGTTTTAATGCTAAAACGTGGTAAAATATTTAGATGTCGGAAAAGAAACTTATCATTGAAGGTGCTCGGCAGAATAACCTCAAAAATATCAACCTCAGTCTCCCCCATAATAAGGTTATCGCAATAACAGGTGTATCTGGCTCTGGAAAATCTTCTCTTGCCTTTGATACGGTCTTTGCAGAAGGCCAGTGGAGATTTATTGAATCTCTTTCAACATATGCAAGGCTTTTTCTTGAAAAACTCGACAGGCCTGATGTTGATGCCATTCACAACATAAGGCCAGCAATAGCCCTTGAACAAAAGAATTCTGTGCGTGGTTCGCGTTCTACTGTAGGAACACTGACAGAGATTTATGACCTCTTCAGACTCCTCTACTCAAAAGTTTCTACACCTTTCTGCCTGAATTGTGGAAAGGAGATAAAAATGTGGGACCCTTCACAGGTAGTTTCAGAGCTTATAGAGAAACACCATGGTGAAAAGGCGATTATCGTTTTTGAGACAAAGGAAACAGCAGATGAATTAAAGAAACGGGGGTTTTACAGGGTATGGCTCAATGGTGAGATAGTCGATATATCGGAATTTCAAGAGGAAGAAAATCCCCCCATCCCCCCTTTACTAAAGGGGGGCAAGGGGGGATTACTATATATTGTGCTCGACAGACTTGTGATAAAGGATGATCCAAGGCTATCGGACTCGGTTGAGATGGCGTGGAGAGAAGGAAATGGAAGGATAAAGGTGATCATTGTCAATACAGTTCAAAATTCAAAGCTTTCGACCAGAGTTCAGTCCGAGGGTTTCACAGTCCTCAGCTTTTCCTCTGAGAACGCATG
>VGWZ01000300.1 GCA_016873595.1 Nitrospira sp. | reverse complement strand
CTGCCATGGCATTTGCCCTCACAAGCCTTGCAATGCCTGAAAGGTTTTCGCACCCCACAGGATTTCGTTTATGCGGCATTGCTGATGAGCCTTTCTGACCTGCCATAAATGGTTCTTCTGCCTCAAGAACCTCTGACTTCTGGAGATGCCGTATCTCGACAGCTATTTTTTCGATTGAGGCTGCGATGAGTGCAAGAGTTGTAAGATATTCTGCATGCCTGTCTCTCTGCACTATTTGTGTAGCAACAGGTTCAGGTTTTAAGCCAAGTTTTTTACAGACTTTTTCCTCAATTGCCGGAGGAATATTCGAGAATGTACCAACAGCTCCAGAAAGCTTCCCCACACTTATTATTTCCTTTGCCCTCTTCATCCTTTCAAGGTTTCTCTTCATATCTTCATACCAAAGGGCAAATTTGAGGCCAAATGTCATTGGTTCTGCATGGACACCGTGGCTTCTTCCCATCATTGGTACTTCTCTATATTTATATGCCTGACTTTTGAGAACATCCATGAGATTTTTTATATCTTTAAGAATTATGTCAGAGGCATTTTTCATAAGAAGAGAAAGTGCTGTATCAACAATATCTGATGAGGTGAGTCCCTTATGAATAAACCTTGATTCTGGACCAACGTTCTCAGCAACAGAGGTGAGAAAGGCGATGACATCATGTTTTACCACACTTTCAATCTCATCAATCCGTTTTAAATCAAACGTTGCCTTCTTTTTAATGACATCCACTGCATCCATCGGTATCTCGCCAAGCTCTGCCCATGCCTCACATACTGCAATTTCCACATCAAGCCATTTCTGATATTTAGTCTTGATATCCCATAACCTGCCCATTTCAGGGCGTGTATAACGTGGTATCATATTCCCCCCTTTTTATTATCCCCAGAAAATCCCTGTAGGGTCTTTATCTATTTCTTTTAGTAAGTTTTATCTGTCTTTTTAGTCAGTTCAATATATCAATCAATATACCAAACCCTTAACATGTTACCTATGAATTTGTAAAAAAGCGATATTTTGTGTTTTATCATTTAGTAATTTTCCTTTTCAAAATTAAGAAATCTTTTTTTATTAAATATTTTGCACTCCTTGACTTAAGTTAAAGTATTTACTTATACTGGTATACTTTTTTCGTAGTTTCGCTATAATTATATTATAAATATGAACTTTAATTTAGACAGTTTTTCCATTGTGGTTCTGGCACAAGCTCATAATCCAAGCATTTTAAATCCAGATTTCTTAAAAAATAATGGAATAATAGACCCTTTATTTAAACCTAATAACGTAATTTATAACGTAATTTGTACTCCTCCAGTAAACACTGGTATCTTACGTCGAGGGAATATCCATTATGGCAGAGTTTGAAAAGTTGCAATTCATAGATACTTTAATAACAAGAATTCCTTTTGAGTCACCTATACAAGAAATAGCTATAAAATATATTAAACCTGAATCCTGCGTGAAAATGTCATAATTTTACTCTTAGAATGTCATTCCCGTGCAAGCGGGAATCCAGAAAATAGGCGAAAGGACTGAATAGTAATTAGGAATAATTGAA
>VGWZ01000299.1 GCA_016873595.1 Nitrospira sp. | reverse complement strand
GTATTTAAAGATTTGAAATCTGAAATTTCAAATCTGAAATCAGAAGTGGAAGGCATTTCCCGTCAGCTTCGGGCATGGGCAGATTCACTTCAGAACACTGAAATAAAAGGTCAGCGGTATCTGAATGAAAAAGAACGTTCAATGGCAAAGAGCAAGAAAGAGAAGGCAGAATTTTTAGACACGCTTAAGAGCTATAAGAAATAATCTCAAATTTGAGATTTGAGATTTTAAATATGAAGCAGAGGAAATATTGAATAAAGAGAAAAAGGGACTGGTACATTTAGATTGAAACTCTTTAGAATACCGATCATTTATT
The DNA here is from genome assembly GCA_016873595.1 of Nitrospira sp. Lineage (GTDB taxonomy): Bacteria > Nitrospirota > Thermodesulfovibrionia > Thermodesulfovibrionales > SM23-35 > VGWZ01. The sequence continues at coordinate 1,261 of VGWZ01000299.1, read as the reverse complement.
AAAAAGCAGATTGTGATAAAAAATGCCAGGATGGGTTGTACCGCCTCCAAAAGAAACAACGAAAACAAAAGATGAATTCCGTAAGGAAAGAGAAGAAAAAGTAAAGTGGCTCATCAGGCACAGATATCTCAGATCAAAGCGTATTAGAGATGCAATGCTCAAGGTTCCGAGGGAGGAATTTATACCATCCGATTACAGAGACTATTCCTATCTTGAAGTCCCTCTTCCACTTCCGGGTGTAAATTCAACGATTTCATGCCCCCATAGTTATCCCCTTTTTTATGAGCCTCTTGGTCTGGATGAAGGTCATACATTCCTTGAAATTGGTCTTGGATCTGGTTATGGTACTGCCCTTGCAAGGGAAATCGTTGGTTCAGACGGTCTTGTGGTATCTATAGAGATCGACCCGGTAACCTTTGAATTTGCAAGAAAGAACCTCATGAATGCAGGTTATGATGATATTGTTTTGGTAAAAGGGGATGGGGGTCTTGGATGCCCTGAACGTTCTCCCTTTGATCGAATCTGTATCACAGCAGCATGCAACGAGATACCTCCTACTTTGATAGAACAACTCAGAATAGGGGGAAGGCTCATAGCACCTTTGATAGAATACAGGATTCAGAACCTTGTCTTACTCGAAAAGGACGATAAAGGTATCAAAAGAAAGACTATCTGTGAGGTGTTGTACGTTTCTTTAAGAGGAAGATATGGAATAAATGAGGAATAAATGTAAAGTTATCGGCAGAGAGCATCAGCCTCTTTCTTCAGAGTATTTGCAGTTGCTTTATCCAAACCGCTTTGTTTTATAAAGGCTATCTCGTCCATATCAGCGATATCTTTCGCAAACATGATGTTGTTGCGAAAAAGGGCAACAATGGAACTCTTCTTTACCGATGACAGGATGGTTACAGGATAGAGCATCTTGTTTTCGATCATTTTTTCGAGGCTCTGTTGTTCAGGATACTTCCAGCTCACTATTTTCAGCCCGACACATTCAGCATATTTCAATGCATCCGATGTGCACCGTGTGTTGGTAACAAGCCATCCTTCAGCAATGTGTATGGTATTCCCAGGGTCGGATTCATAAGCCTTTTTGATGTCCCCGAACCGTGAATGAATATAGAGAGCTATTTTTACATCTGTTGCATTGCCTCCATTGCTGTGATACTTGCACTCGATGACATATCCCTTGTTGTCCTGTACTGCGAAGACATCGACTTCATGTGTTATACAGTACCCGTTCAAAAACTTGTTCGTCTCA
>VGWZ01000298.1 GCA_016873595.1 Nitrospira sp. | reverse complement strand
ATTTGCAAACTTATTGACTTCGTAGTAAAGTTGCTGGTAGGTATAGGTGACATAGCGACCATCGTCTCTCTCCCATATAATGGCAGCCCTATTTCTGATGGGTGTTTTGAGGAATCTGTCCAGGCAGTTGTATGACGCATTGAGCTTTCCACCAATAAACCACTTAATTTCTGGTTTTTCAAAATTCCATTCAGATACCTTATCCCATTTCTTATACCATGTTATGTAATTCTCTGCTACTTCAGCCCAGAAACCATCCGGATCTTCAAAGGTAACAACCCACGCTTTTATTGGTACTTTAGCTACTTCTGATGTCATTTTTCCTCCTTCAAAAGTTACTGCCCATGCATATAAAATTTGAACTTTGTTCCAGACACCCTTATCTCTTTCAACTAATTCGGCTCTCTTTTTTATTTTGTTAAACAGGACAGGTAAAAAAGTTATTTTGAAGATGAGCAAATAAAATATCAACATAAAATAATAATAATGGGGCAGATAATTTTTAAACAATTTTAAATCCTTCACATTGTTATCGTTTCCTTGACAAAGATACTCATCTCAGATAAATTAACTAAAACTTACAGGAGGTTACAATGACTCACGCCATAGTTACATATATACAGGGACTCCAGTTTGCAGGAGAGGCGTCTTCAGGGCATGCAATAGTTATGGATGGTGACCCTGAAGTCGGTGGGCATGATACCGGACTAAGGCCAATGGAATTACTGCTCGTGGGGTTAGGTGGATGTTCGGGGATGGATGTTATCTCGATTCTTAGAAAGAAGAAACAGGATGTGACAGGCCTTAAGATAAATCTCAAAGGGCAGAAGGCGGAAAATCACCCCAAAAAATTTACTGATATACTTATAGAGTTTATCGTGAGCGGCAGAAATATATCTGAAGAAGCGGTAAAAAGGGCAGTCGAACTTTCGATGTATAAATACTGTTCTGTTAAAGCCACACTCGAAGGGACTGCAAAAATAAACTTTAATTACAAAATAATTCAAGAATAAGGCTAAGCCAGAACAGGTGTTCATCCTCAAATACATTGCCACACTTGGTTTTATAGGGTATATTCCTGTTGCACCTGGAACCTTCGGTACACTTACCGCATTTTCTTTCTTTATACTATTAAGACCCTCACCATTTATTCATATCGTTATATTGTTTCTCATAATACCGATTGGCATCATATCTTCCCACCATGCTGAAAGGCTTCTCAATAGGAAGGACAGTAGGCATATCGTTATAGATGAATTTTGTGGTTATCTCCTTTCTGTTCTTTTTATTCCATATAGCATAAGCTATGCACTCGCAGCCTTTTTTTTATTCAGGTTTTTCGATATACTAAAACCGTTTCCAATAAAAAAGATAGAAAATGTGTTACGTGGTGGGACTGGTGTGATGGCAGATGATATTATGGCAGCCATTTATACAAATTTAATTCTACAGATATGGAGACTTGTTTATTAGAACCTAATCTGAGCGATTCATAGGTAATAAAAACATAGAAAAAATCACTTAGAGGGCGATAGATCCTTGTTATAATAGGTTTGCAAAACAACAAAAAAATATCACCCAATAAG
>VGWZ01000297.1 GCA_016873595.1 Nitrospira sp. | reverse complement strand
GGGAAGATACAAAAAGGTTTCTCTCAACAGGCAAAAAGATAGGGAGTGAAAAACATTATCATTTAGGAGAAGAAGAGATTTACACCTTTGTTCGTGAACAGGGCTATATGGACTTTAAAGGAAATGACTGGACATTGATAATGCATATTCCCACAAAAGTGGTTTTTAGACCTGCAATTGAATTGAGAAACAGAATAATAATTACCTAAATTGAGCGATTCTAATACTTTGTCATTCCCCGACTTGATCGGGGAATCCAGACGCCGTCCCCGCGAAAGCGGGGAACTATATATAAGGAACTGGATTCCCGTTTTCACGGGAAACCCTGGATTCTCTGGTCAAGCCAGAGAATGACACTTATTGGGTGATTGCATTTTCTTTAGAATACCTTGATTAATATGGTTTTAAATAAATAAATCGCTCAATTTAGGAATTATTTTATCAGTTATCGGTGTTTTTGCCTTTTTGATCGTATATCTTTTTTCAAGAACAATTTCAAAACCGATAAAGAGACTAAGAAATGCTGCAGGTGAAATAGGTAAAGGAAACTTAGACGTAAAAGTAGAAATTCAATCGAAGGACGAGATAGGTGAACTGGCTGAGTCGTTCAATAAAATGGCCCTGGATTTAAAAAAACACATTCATCAGAACGAACTGATTTTGAACTCGGCAGGTGAAGGGATTCTTGGGTTAGACCTTAATGGGAATCATACATTTATAAATCCTGCTGCATCGAGAATGCTCGGGTATAAAATTGAAGAACTTATAGGCAAGCCCAGTCACTCAATATGGCATCATACAAGGGCAGATGGGAGTCCTTACCCGGAAGAAGAGTGTCTCATTTATGCTGTTTATAAGAAAGGTAACGTCTGTCATCGTATAAGAGATGAAGTTTTCTGGAGAAAGGATGGTACGAGTTTTCCAGTCGCATACACAAGCACACCTATTTTTGAAGATGGCAAGATTGTTGGAGCAGTCGTAACTTTTTTAGACTTCACAGAGCGCAAGCAGACAGAAGAGGCACTACGTCAGTCGGAGAAAAAATACAAAAACATAGTGGATAACTCCCTGGCAGGAATATATAGAACCAACCTTAAAGGTGAAATTCTCTATACAAATGATGCTCTTATAAAGATGTTAGAATTCCAGACCAAAGAAGAAATGACGGCTAAAGCAGTCCAGGAGACATATAAAAATCCGAAGGATAGAGATGTTTTAATTGAAAATCTCAAGAAAAGAGGCTGGGTTGATAGGTTTGAGACAGAATTGCTCACGAAGACAAATAAAACCAAGGATGTACTTATTAGTGCGATTATCGAGGGGGATGTTATATCTGGAATGATTGTAGACATCACCGAGCGCAAGCAGGCAGAGGATTTACTAAGGCAATCAGAAGAAAAATACAGAACCCTGTTTGAGGAATCAAAAGATGTGGTATTCATCAGCACCCCTGAAGGAAGGCTCCTCGACATTAATCCTGCAGGTGTTGAGTTATTCGGATATTCTTCTAAGAAGGAACTTCTGCAGATTGATATCGTTCAGGATTTGTACGTAAATCCGTATAACCGAAAAGTCATTCAGCAGATCATTCTGGAGCATGGATTTATCA
>VGWZ01000296.1 GCA_016873595.1 Nitrospira sp. | reverse complement strand
AAGATAGTATTACGGATTTCGGTCTTTACGCAGAGAATAAAATCAAAACTTATATACTTATTTCACCGTATAAAACAATACGTTCCACGTGATTTTGATAATTGCAATGCATTTGGATGACGCAGAAGAAAATTTATAGGAGGTGGACTAAAAACAGTATAAATATTAGCGTTGAATAGAATAATTCTTTAAAAACCTTGAGAGGCTTAGCTCTACAAGTATGTCTACTTAAACTGCATTTTTTGGGTTAAAAGAGAGATTAAAAGCCCGTGTGTTGCTAAGGACTGGTTTTAGTCCCTGTCATTTCGTCTAAACTGTTACCCTGACCCCTTTGTCCCCTGTCATTCCGAAGGAGTCCGTCTTTGGCCTTTAATGTTTAGGTTTTGATTTGAAAACTAAGAAAACCCCACGCAAACAGAATTCTTGACAAAGGTAATAATACAATGTAATATTATGTATACATACAAAAGGAGGGAATAATGGGTAGCGTTGTAAAGAGTATTAGAATTGACAAAAAAACCCTATCTGAGGTAGAAAGCCTTCTACATACAAAAAAAGAGACTTTCTCAAGTCTTACATCTGAGTTAATTGCCGAGGCTGTTAAGATGAGGAAGTGCCCTGGAATAGTCTTTGTTGACGGACCTGCGGGAAGGCGTGCGAGGATTGAAGGGACAGGGATAGATGTCTGGGAACTTATATCTGCCTATGAGGAGTTTAACAATGACCTCTCTGCCTTAAAAGAGGCATTTCACTGGCTCACAGACAGACAGATTATGGCAGCAAATGGCTATGCAAAGGCCTACCCCGATGAAATAGAAAGGTTTATAAAGATGAACAGGGGATGGAGTAAAGAAAAGGCTCATACTGAACTGCCCTTTGTCAGGAAGAAAGGATGAAACTCCTTCTGGATGAGGACCTTAGCCCCAAAATAGCGGTTATTCTTAGAGAAAAAGGCATAGATGCTCTCAGCGTGCACGAAATTGGACGAACAGGATTAACTGATCAGGAGCAATTAGAATATGCAGCCTCTGAAGGCTGTTGTTTTGCGACCCGAAACAGAAATGATTACATCGTTCTTACCCGCCAGTTCTTCTCAAGCGGAATACCACATAAAGGAGTATTGATTGTATCGTCATCTCATAAGCTGAATAACTTTAAGGAGATTGCAGAGGCGATTTTTGCATATGTCTCAGGATGGCAAGAAAATCCAACTGATTATCTATTTGATTTTATCCTAAATTGAGCGATTTATTTATTTAAAACCATATTAATCAAGGTATTCTAAAGAAAATGCAATCACCCAATAAGTGTCATTCTCTGGCTTGACCAGAGAATCCAGGGTTTCCCGTGAAAACGGGAATCCAGGGTTTCCTGTGCAAACAGGAATCCATTTCCTGTGTATAGTTCCCCGCTTTCGCGGGGACGGCGTCTGGATTCCCCGATCAAGTCGGGGAATGACAAAGTATTAGAATCGCTCAATTTAGGTTTCAATTAGTTACAAAAGTGGAATGGTAAGTGCCTTCAATTTTTCATGGTAGTCTGTGAAAAATTGTTTTAGCAGCAGTGTTTGATATATGTTCTGAGATAAGACATAGCATGCCATTGCGAGTCC
>VGWZ01000295.1 GCA_016873595.1 Nitrospira sp. | reverse complement strand
GTTGATTCAAATAGACCTGTGAAAGCAGGGAACTAAAGGAACTGGATTCCCGTTTTCACGGGAAACCCTGGATTCCCGCTTAAGGACTGCGGGAATGACAGAAATACAAGCCATGTGCTCTTACTCATGGTCTCCTTAGTAATTATTTAAAAGTATTTTATCTGTGGTATTATATTGTCATACCATTTATAGGGAGGTGTGGGATGCCGACGAGAAAGAGGATTGCAATGACGATATCTCTTCCGCCTGAAATTGCTCAGGAATATAATAAAATAGCAAGAACAAAGGGCGAAACAAAAAGCCAGTTATTCAGGGAAATGTTTAACCTTTACAGACAGGAGAAACTTGAAGATGAGTTTTTCAGACTTCAAAAATATGGGACAAAAAAGGCGAAAGAGATGAAATTAACAGAGAAAGATATTGAACGGTTCATTTTTGAAGGCCGTTAGTGCTCAGGATTATTTTTGATACTAATGTATATGTTTCAGCCTTTACATCACCTAATAGTAAAGCTGAAGATGCATATCTTTTGGCTGTGAGAGGTAAAGTTGAACTCTATACATCTGTGTCAATACTTACTGAACTTGCAAAAAAACTTAGAGAGAAATTTCAGTGGGATGATAGTAGAGTGCAAACTGCGTTGAAACATATAAGCAAGGTTGCAACAGTAATCAAGCCCAATGTTAAAGTCACATTATTGCAGGACGAAACTGATAATAGAATTCTTGAATGTGCTAAGGCATCACATGCGGATCTCATAGTTACAGGAGATAGACATCTTCTTACATTAAAAGAGTTTGATGGTACCGGAATAACAAGGATTGCAGAATATTTATATATTTTTGAAGATAAGAACAGGTCTAAGATATGAAAAAACTTGCTCTCACGATGGGAGACCCTGGAGGGGTTGGGCCAGAGATAATTATTAAGGCTCTTTATTCTTCTGAAGTGAGACGTTACTGTGCACCAATAGTAATCGGTGACAGGATTGTTATCGAAGAAGTACTGAACCTGCTTAAACTTCCTTTAAAATTAAAAATAATTAAATCTCCCGAAGAATCTGAACCAGCCTCAGGAACAATCGAGCTCATCGTTAGTGGAGTAATTAAAAAATTTAAGAAAGGTCAACCAACTGCAAAGAGCGGTAGGGCATGCGCGAGTTACATTAAAAAGGCTGTTGAGCTTGCATTACAAAAACAGGTTCATGGTATTGTTACCGCTCCAATATCAAAAGAAGCATTGAAGATGGCTGGTTTTGCATGGACTGGCCATACAGAGATGCTCGCTGAATTAACTCATACGAAAGACTATGCAATGATGCTCGTGGGAGGTCCGTTAAGGGTTATTCTTGTGACAATCCATGTGCCATTAAAGCGTGTTCCTGCCTTAATTACAAAGGACAGAGCATTAAAGACCATTCGTCTTGCAAAAAAGGCATGTGACATGTTTGGCATAAAGAGTCCGAGAATTGCTGTTGCAGGTCTTAATCCGCATGCAGGCGAGGCAGGTATATTCGGTGATGAGGAAATAAAAAAGATTATTCCTGCTGTTGAAGCAGCTAAAAAAGAAGGGATTCCGGTATCAGGTCCTTATCCTCCGGATACCATTTTTCATAAGGCATATAAAGGAGAAATTGATATTGTCGTTTG
>VGWZ01000294.1 GCA_016873595.1 Nitrospira sp. | reverse complement strand
TCATCCTTGGATATTCTTTTGCCTGCAAATACCTTATCTCTAATCTTTTCAAGCATAGACAATTATAAATCAAAAGGTATCTGAAAGACCAAAGCAGAGGTTGACAGTATTATTGCATGAGAGGGTTGACATAGTATAAGGCAGCGTTTACTGTATTCTTTAAATGGAAGATGAAATGAGCGGAGATATCAAGCAAAGGGTATATGATACTGTAGTGGGTTCAAACCACAAGCTCACACCTGTCGAAGTGGAGAAGATGGTTGCTGCTGAAACAGGAGCAGACAGGAAAGTGATAAAAGCTGCTATCAAAGAACTTGTTTTTGAAGGGTTACTTCACTATAGCTTTTCAGGTACCAGCTTTCTTGAGATTTCTATGGACAAACCAGTCCGGGTTTCCAGGAGAATTGTGATTAAGCCTCCTGATAAAACGTATATTTCTGATGGAAATGATATTGTCATTGATATAAAGTCCGGGCCAGCCTTTGGAGACGGAGGGCATCCCAGTACTTATCTCGTTTTGCGGGTGTTAGATAGCATGTTCTCAAGCTCAATTTGCATAAAAGATATGGTTCTCTTAAAGGCACTTGATGTTGGAACCGGAACAGGGATACTGGCTATGGCCGCAGCCAAGCTTGGGATGAAGAACGTTGTAGGGATTGACATCGACCCTATTGCCTTGTTTGAGGCAGAACGTAATGTAAGGATTAATAATCTTACAGAAAAAATAACTATTTGTAACACCCCATTAGAGGAGATAACGTCTTCTTTTTCACTGATTATGGCTAATATTGGAGGTCAAACCCTGGAGATGCTCCGTCCTTTTTTGGTTGAAAGAATAGAGGAAGGGGGTGTGCTTGTTCTCTCAGGTTTTACAACAGATGGATGTATGACCCTATTGAATACTTACTTGCGAAGCGGACTCATACTTATCCAACGTGATGAAGAGCGCAACTGGGTATGCTTTGTTTTGAGTAAACCCCGTACCTCACTCTAAAGGAGAAGTGACATGTGAGATTAAGTCCATTCCATCGGGCAGACCCCAATCATGCTCATTGACAGCGTTATTCGTTTTATGTTTTAATAAAAATGCTTTTAAAAATGGCCCTGTGAGGCCAGAAAGGCAAAGGAGTCAGCGTGAGCTGCAAAAATTCAGATAGTTAAAAAACCTTCCACTCAGCATGAGGGGAAGGTTTTTTTATGGGGTATTCATACTATGCCAAAAGAACTCATGAATAAAAAAGATATTGATAGGGCTTTAATGAGGATGTCACATGAAATAATTGAAAAGAACAAGGGAACAGAGAAGCTCTGTCTTGTTGGCATCCAGAGAGGTGGAGTACATCTTGCAAAAAGGCTTGCCTCAAAAATAAAGCAGATCGAAAAAAAGAGCATACCTGTTGGTTTACTCGATATCGCACTTTACAGGGATGACCTGAATATACGAAAGGAACAGCCTGTTGTCAGGAGGACCGAGGTTCCATGTGAGATAACAGATTTGAAAATTATACTCGTGGATGATGTCCTCTTTACAGGGAGATCAATAAGGGCAGCAATGGATGCATTGATTGACCTCGGAAGACCCGCATGTATCCAGCTTGCAGTTCTGATTGACAGAGGACACCGTGAACTTCCGATAAAGGCTGATTTTGTAGGAAAGAATATCCC
>VGWZ01000293.1 GCA_016873595.1 Nitrospira sp. | reverse complement strand
TGGAAATTTTAGGAATTAACTCAAGGATGCTTAAATTGTCTGAAAAGCTGGGATTCAAAATTGCAGAGAGTAAAGACGATGTCGTTAAAGTGATACTGGAACTTTAGATTATCGCCCACCTGATTCTTTACATTAAGTGCTCCTTCCACATGCTACCAAACAGAGCCAAACTCTCGTAAAGAACATTGATTTCAAAAAGCAATATTGAGTGTCTGCAAAACAGCGTTGACCTAAAAAAAGCTATTGCTCTTTTCCACCACACAAAGCATAATAAAAGCATGAAAGTGGTGGAAAAGGATAAAGTCATAGGTGGCATGCTTCATGATGAACTCAAACGTTGTCAGGAAATGCTTGACAGTCTTGCGAAGTCTGTATCTGAATTTCCAAAAGGTTCTATAAGCAAACGAAAAAAGCGCTACAAGAATAAAGTGTATTCCTACTATTATCTGAAATATCGCGAAGGTGTTAAAGTCATCAGCAAGCACGTGCCTAATAGAGAAGTGCAAGAGATATTAAAACAGCTTGCAATAAGGAAAAAATACGAAAAGGAAAAGCAGTCTTATGAAAAGAAAATTGCCTATCTGAATAAGATTTTGCATTCACGTAAAAAAAGGGTACATGGAAATATCACTTAAGAATGAAAATATTTTCCCCTCGAACATCCGGGAACTTCTAAAGGCATTCTATTTGGTCGGATTCTTTGATGAATCTGTTTTGATTGGGAGTTGGGTAATGCCACTGTATCAGGAAGCTTTCGGCATTAATTATGTCTTGCGAACAATGGACATAGATTTTGCGGTTAAATTTGTTCTTTCAGACAGAGATGAGAAAGTCGACCTTGAAAAAGTTCTTACTGATCTGGGCTATCTTCCTGTTGTTATGCAGTCAGGCATCCGCAGATTTACTAGCGAGAATTTTACTGTTGAGTTCGTTGCTCATCGTAAAGGTGGAAGTGTTGACCAGGTTATATCAATCAAAAAATGGAACATCACAGCATCACCCCTTCCGTTTGTTGACCTACTTCTCAGCTTCCCTTTCACAGCAGATTTTGGAAATTTCAAGTTGAGAGCACCACTGCCTGAAGCCTTCTTTGTCCATAAATTAGTTACAGCCCAGAGAAGGCGCGGCGAGAGCAAGAAGGATAAGAATCTTGATCAATGTACCGCCATTGCCAGACAGATAGATGCTAATCGGTTGAATTCTGTTATAAGATCATTGAAGCTGAGTAAGAAGGCACAGAAAGCGATGAGAGCGTCTTGCGAGGCAATAGGTTTTCCTCCACAACAATTAGGGATAAAGTAAATATGTGGTGGAAATGATAAAAGTTAGAATGTATATAAGCCTTTTAAATATTCAATGAATAGAAATACGAATAACCTGTGACAATACAGGAAACCGACTAAGTTCTGAAGATTTAATAGGGTACTTGCTCCACCTGCAAGTAGAGAGGTCAGCGAAGCGAGAAAATGTGGTGATTTACAGTCGAACTATTGTGTCCCTTGTATTGATATGTCCAATGTCAAGGTGTGACCCTTTAGTTTACGACCCCCTTATTTTATTCCTGCGACTGCTGCTAATTTTCTCTTGACTTTTTTTATACACTATTATACACTTTGTATAACTATGAAGATAGAACTCAGTCAAAAACAAGCAGATGCAATCCGTTAT
>VGWZ01000292.1 GCA_016873595.1 Nitrospira sp. | reverse complement strand
TATAAATTATACAGGGGAACTCTTCAATATCACCCCAATCTCTTCTTAAACCTCAATGAGCTTATTGTGATCACTCCCACACCTAACACTAACAGTGCACCCATCTGGGGCCAGAGTGTGTCTATTCCGACACCTTTCAAAAATATTCCTCTGATTATTACGAGGAAATATCTGAGTGGATTTAAATAAGTCCCATATTGTATAACCTCCGGCATATTTTCTATGGGAAACATAAATCCAGAGAGCAACACAGCTGGAGAAAAGAAAAGAAATGTTGCCATCAGTGCCTGTTGTTGTGTCTTTGATATCGTTGATATGAAAAGCCCTATGCCCAGGACTGATAAAAGATACGTCGCTGTACATAAGAACAGAAGCGGCAATGAACCTCTTATAGGAATATTAAACCAGAATAAGGCGACTACAGTCACAAGAATCATGTCAAAGAAACCTATGATACCAAAAGGGAGGGTCTTGCCAAGCATAAGTTCAACAGGTCTGATAGGGGTAACCATGAGGTGTTCCATCGTTCCTATCTCTCTTTCACGTACTACAGCCATTGAAGTGAGAAGAAGACAAATGAGCATTATCATTAATGCAATGACTCCAGGCACATTATAGTTTCTTGAACGCAGGTCTGCGTTATACCATACCCTTGTACGGACATCTAATCCCCTTTTGCCCCTTAACCCCTCTGTATCCCCCCTTACTAAGGGGGGAATAAGGGGGGTCTTCTGTATCCCCATCTCCTTTGCATACTTTGCAATAACAGTATTGGCATAGTTCATTGCAACAGTTGCTGTATTTGAATCGGTTCCATCAACAATTACCTGTATTTCTGTTTGAATTCCTTTTTGAATATCCCTGCCAAATCCCCTGTTAATCTGAAATGCGCAGAGAACTTTCCCTCTATCAAGCAATTCTCTGATTTCTCCTGAAGACCCTGGAGAATATCTGATAGTGAAGTATCCAGATGATTCAAGCCTTCGTGCAAGCTCCCTGCTCTCATTTGATCTATCAAGGTCATAAAATGCAGTTGATATGTTATTGACATCTGTGGTAACTGCATAACCGAATACTATCAACTGCATAATTGGGACACCAAAGATAATAGCCTTCATTCTTCTGTCCCTGAAGATCTGGATGAATTCTTTGATTATCATCTGCTTTATACGTTCATACACAGTTATATAATCCTTTTCTTGAACTTTTTATTCGCAATGATAAAAACAACCACTCCAAAGATTGATAATAATACCGTTTCCATTATAAGTAATGTGAATGTATTGCCTTTTAAAAAAATCCCTTTGAGCATCGTGACGAAGTACCTCGCTGGAATAATGTGTGTCAGGATCTGGAGTGGTTGCGGCATGTTTGATATGGCGAACATAAACCCTGAAAGAAGAAATGCTGGAAGAAATGTGGTGACCATCGCTATCTGGCTTGCAACAAGCTGTGACCTTGCAATGATTGATATAAGGATTCCGAAACTCAGACTGCCAAAGAGGAATAGCGACGAAAATGCCATAAGCAAAAAGACATTGCCTACCAATAGCACTTTAAATAAAAAGACAACGATAAGGACAGAAATCATCACATCTATAAAGCCAATGATAAAATAGGGTATCAACTTTCCCAAAATCAGCTCAGGAGTTTTTATTGGTGTAGAGATGAGCTGTTCCAT
>VGWZ01000291.1 GCA_016873595.1 Nitrospira sp. | reverse complement strand
TCTGCCATTGCCTTCACGAAAAGGATGGAATCAGTAGCAATTCAGTATGAACTACAGCAAGAGCTTTTGTTATCTCATCAAAAGCCCCAAATTTACATGGAGTATATTCACGCAAAGGGACTTTTTCAAATTCGTCCATCAACCTCGGGATCTGTCTTGCAGCTGCGAAGTTGAAATCGTCTTTACTCACATTGACCTGCCTATATTTCCCAGCCCATTCATATATTTTTTCTAACCAGACCTTATGTATCTTACGTATATCAGCTTCAGTAAAACGGTGATTTTTGTCAAACATTCCCATAAGATTCTCAAGTGTACGTATCTGCTCATTTTTTTCAAGTTTATCTATTTCACGCTTGCCTTTAATGCCGAGTTTGTTCCTCAACACACGACCGCAAGAGCCAGGTTCGAACTGGGCCTCGATCAACCCTGATGTTTCATAACGGCTACGTTCCTTCATCTCAAATTACCGATCTGAGGATAATGTATATTGCTTTGCGTCAGATAATATCACAGGAGTCACAGAGAGTGCAAAAAGAGTTAAGATATTTTTAAAAGGTTAAAACTTATGAATCAAATTCTGGTTTGTATTGCAAAAGAAGATTTTTTTATATATATTTATCATAGCTGATGGAGGGAAGGTAGATTTTGGTAGATATTTTCATGGGAAAACATAAGAGCCTGTTCTTGGAAGGGAACAGGCTCTTATGTTTTTGAGGTGGAAATAATTGATTCAGAGGAGTACAGAAAATATGTTAATAGTCAAGCCTGACCCTCAAACCTCAATGATAAATTATTCAACTGTCCTTAAAGTTCCATATTGGTCTCAAGATGAAGAGGAATATACTTGTGGACCGATATGTATCAGGATGGCACTCAGCTTTTTAGAAGGGAAAAGACTAAGCAAGAAAGAATATTTACGTATACTTGATGTGACAATGAACGGAAATCCTCAAAAAAAGAGTGGGACATCGAAACTAAAATTGAAAAAGGCAATTAAAGAGAGAGGCTACAGATGTAGGACTATCTATGGAGAAAAGGGAATAACAAAAGCACTTGAAAGGAAACATCCAGTATTTGTTTACTGTTGGATGAAAGATGAAGACGGAGAACGTTATCCACACTATGTCGTTATAAGGGGACAAGAAGATAAAAAATACTTTCACATTAATGACCCTTGCAATGGCAAACCAGGAAAGATTCAAAAAAAGATATTTATGGTAAGAGCACAAAAATTGAACTGGGGGAACAAACAGTGGGGGATAGAAGTTTACAAGGAGTGAGAAAAACTGAAAAATATCCGACTACCTTTATTAAAGGAAAAGAAACATGAAACAATCAAAGATTGATAAACCCCTGTTCGACAGTCATAGGTTAACAGAAATGAAATTTCTATGTAAAATCAAATTGTTAGCGTGAAGACAAAAATTTGGCGTGTTACTATGAAATTAACCCTTCAAATCAATCCTGTATAGCTTAGGTGGCGGAGAAAAATTCAGCTTTTTCAATATATTAGCCTGTTCAGAGGTCAGTTCGGTACGCTGCAGTATTCGTCCATCTTTTGATTGAAATTCTCCAAGATGCAGACGCTCCATACCGGATCTAATTTTATCCCACGTTAGACCCGTCTGACGTTCTGCAATACGTGCAAGCAATAGTGCAAGAAAGCATAGAAGGACATGAGCTTTAA
>VGWZ01000290.1 GCA_016873595.1 Nitrospira sp. | reverse complement strand
TCCTTTATTCCATATGCTTTTTACAATTTGAAGATATCTTCTGGGACCTGATGGTTTTACTCTTATAAACATGACACCATTATAATAAGCTTTATTGTAAGTTTTGTCAAGCTTTTTATGCTATTAACGTGGCACTATGTTTTAGCGGTTTTTTGAAATGCTTTTCTCGTAGATTGGCTTAAATACTATGTTTTTAATTTCTCTAATAGGCTCTTTTAGGTCGCAACTGTAGAAGATGGGTTAAATAATATCACCAATGAAAAATAAAATGTAATCAAAGAGAAGATTAAGCTTTGATACCATGACTATGCTATAGGTTTAATCTACCGATGAACTATCGGTAATCAAATACCTCAGGTTCCCCCGTAACCGATGGTTACCTTACCACCCTCAACAATAACTGGTACTTTTCTAACACCACCTGAATACCTTAGCATCTCTTCTAATTTTGTGCTGTCTGATTTGACATTGATATATTCTGCTAAGCTACCAAAGGCTTCCCGAGCCTTAAGAGTGAAAGGTCATCTATCCTTCCCAAAGATAATAACCTTGTCTTTCATAAAAACACCGCTTCTGTTGTCTTACCCAGCCAGTAAAGAACAATAATATTATAATTTATAATACCAACCAAATATAATCTGTTATAAAAACTCTTTCACTTTTTAACAAAACAGGTGAGATGACCGTCTGTGTAAAAAATGGAGAATCGTTTATCAAGAAATTTTGCAAGGCAATCGGCTACACTGAAAACAACAAGTGGTTTATTTCCGGCGGAAAGTTTCTGCGCTATAGCCTGGTAAAGCTCGTTCCCGCTGTCGAGAGGTTTTGCCGGCCGATAGAGATAAACGAAATCAGCGTCTTCAATTAATACATTGACGATATCGTCATGAATCCATTCTACGCGATCAGCACTGATACCGAGAGCTTGTTGAAATATTCGTCCGATGCGGATCAGTTCCGAGGAAATCTCGATCTGAAGTGTTTTCCGGTGCGGACAAATGTACTGGAGCAACAATCCCTGAAGTCCGTTGCCAGCGCCGAGGTCAGCCACTATTGATTCAGGCCTGATAAACCGTTCAGCCCTGATGAGTGGTGAAAGACCCCCTGGATGGCATGAATACCCTTTTCTCTTTATAAGGAGTTCTTTTTCTGTTGGAGCATACTGAGAACCTGCGCTGTGCAACCTGATATAAAGTTTGAGCAGGACGTTTTCGAGAGATGATGAATCTCCCTCTTCCATTTCTCTCATGAAACTTTTCACATACTGATCGAGATCCAGTAGTTCTGACCGAACAGTGCTGTTGGTTGCAAGTTCGAGGAGAGATTGCGCAATAACGGCCATCTGTTTTTCCGGAAATTTATTTTCAAGAAAAGTATTCAGATTTTTGAACGGCTTCATATCAGGGGTTGATTCAGCTTTATTAGTTTCTTATTTTTTAAACTTCTTTTTCAATGCAAGAAAGACTAATGCGGTTGCTCCTATTCCAATGGCAGTGCGCACAACCGCACCTGATACTAAAATTGCCCCTTTCAAAATTTTTAGTATGTTCCCTTTGTTAATCATAGTTAAATAATATCACCAATGAAAAATAAAAGGAAATCCCAAGAAACCCTAGTAATTATTAATCTTTTATTCCCACCTCTACCATTTTGCTTCTAATCTCTCTCATCTTATCCCTTATCTTTGCAGCGCGTTCAAATTCAAGCCTCTTTGCAGCCTCTTTCATCTCAG
>VGWZ01000289.1 GCA_016873595.1 Nitrospira sp. | reverse complement strand
TATAAAATATATTAAACCTGAATCCTGCGTGAAAATGTCATAATTTTACTCTTAGAATGTCATTCCCGTGCAAGCGGGAATCCAGAAAATAGGCGAAAGGACTGAATAGTAATTAGGAATAATTGAAGTAATTAGTAATTAGGGTCAGGTCTTGCAATATCACTTCTCATGTTTTCCCTTCTGCTCTCCTTGTTGCCCTACTTACTGTCGTATAATGCACACCAAGGTATTCGCCTATCTCCTTCAGGGTGTATCCGTATTTAACATGTGCCCTATAAATTGATACATCTTCCAATTTCCTCTTTTTTAAAATCTCTTCAAGCAATGGTCTTGCGACATATCTCTGCAGTCTCGGTATTTCTTTCAGCGTTTCTTTGTCTTTCATAAGCTGCTGGAATCTCTCAATAAAGCTATCCTCTCCAAGAAACAACTGGCCTTTTACTTCCTTCAATGGTGATTCTTCTTTTAATCCTTCATGCACAAATTCTCTGTATCTCCTCGAAGCCTCTTTTCTCTCATTACCAAACTGTAAAAGTATCCACTCGGTGGTTAAACAAGGAATTCCTTTTCTATACCCTGTGGTACTACCATAGCTGCTCCATTGCCATTCCTTGGGACTTCTCACCACACCAGCCCTGACAGGATTTAAAACTACATATCGGCAGAGTTCAAGAAGGTAGTTGTCCTTATCAACAAGAATCGCTTTATATCTTCCCTGTAAAACATGCCCAATCCTGTTATGCCTTCTGTTAAATTGCTGGGTGTATATTCCATTTAATTGCCTCATACCTCTGGATAAATTACCTTCGGGTGTCTCAAGAAGTAAATGATAGTGGTTGCTCATTAAACAATATACATGCAATATCCAGTTTAACTTCTTTACTACAGAGCAGAGGATTTCGAGAAACGTACTATAGTCTCTCGCATCAAGAAATATTCTCTGCCTTGCATTTCCTCTTGATGTGATATGGTACGCTGCATTCGGGAATTCTATTCTCAGCGGCCTTGCCATTGATTAACTATACCAAACAATATGTTATATTGCAAGACCTGACCCTTTTAATTTTTCTTTTAATTTTTCAAGATGCTCCCTTCGCCTGAGCATTCGATCCTGAGCTGCCATGCCCACCAACCCGTCTCCGAGTGCAAAGGAAAGGAGGCATTATTGTCTGAGTATTGGACACCTTTTGGGGTAAATTAAGAGCATTATGTTATCTTCCTTCTGAAATCTCTGTATGCCTTATTATCTTTCCTTCACACATATATATTACCATTTCTGCAATATTGGTTGCATGGTCTGCAATACGTTCCAGATATTTTGCGACATAGCTAATCCTCATAGCTCGTGGTACGGTTCTTGGATCCTGGATCATGTAAAAGAGGAGTTCATTAAAGACCTGGACATTTAGTTTGTCTACCTCGTCATCCTTTTTTATAAGTTCATAGGGTACCCGTGAACATTTTACAAAGGCATCGAGAGCGCCTCTCACCATTTCCTGTGCAATATCAGCCATCCTCGGTATATCTATGTAAGGTTTTAGCTGTGGCTCTTCATTGAGCTCTATTGCTCTTTCAGCAATATTTTCAGCAAGGTCTCCCATCCTCTCGAGGTCTGTGGTTATCTTCATGGCTGTGATGATGAATCTCAGGTCACGTGCCTTTGGTTGCCTGAGAGCAATCAGTCTTATGGACTCTTCATCAATCTCAACATCAAGTGCATTGATAAGGTGATCTTTCTTGAT
>VGWZ01000288.1 GCA_016873595.1 Nitrospira sp. | reverse complement strand
TCCTTAGAGAGATTGCCACGCCCTTTAGGCTCGCTCTACGAGTCGTAGACAATGACAATGTAAAAGCATTTTTGCGTTACCTATGAATAAATTTTACATTTTGCAGTTTTCATTTTGCAATGCTGGAGACATAGCAAAAACAAACACGCTGTATGAGAAAGGTTGGCGAAGAATTTTTATACGACACCACAAAGTAAAACCTTTTGAAGCGTAAACGAATAAACCTTTAATTTGTAAGGCACTTGCGATTGCCATATTAATAATCCTGTCGATTATAAAAATTCTGAGGCAGCCTTTCCTACCTGCGATTATCCTTATTATTTCCCGATACAGAAATCGTTAAATATTTTATTCAATATATCTTCTGTTGTCACAGCACCAACAATCTCACCAAGCCTGTCGAGTGAATCCCTGAGTTCAAAGGCAAAAATCTCGAGGGGTTGATTCTCTATGAGTACAGTTATAGCCCTCTCAAGCGACACCTTCGCATTCTCGATCGAAATCTTATGCCTGAGATTTGTAACCACAACCCTTTCTCTTTCTTCTTTCCAGTCTTTAAGACATGTGTTGAAAATCATTTCTTTAAGCTCTTCAAGGCCATCACCTCTGGTCGCAGAAATACTTATGATATTTGTATTGTTTGGCGCAAGAAAAGAGTTTAGTTCAACCTTGTCAACTACTGCAGGCAGGTCACACTTATTCATAACAACAATTACATTTTTACCCTTTATCTTCCCTATAACCTCAAAATCCTCATCCAGAAGAGGTTCACTGCTGTCAAAAATGGGAATCACAAGGTCAGCATTCTCAATACTCTGAAGACTCCTTCTCACACCTTCCTTCTCAGCGATATCCCGCACTGCCCTTATCCCTGCTGTATCCATAATCCTCAGAGGAAGACCATTTATATTCAGATACTCTTCGATCACATCCCGTGTGGTACCTGGAATTTCTGTCACTATTGCCCTGTCTTTTTGAAGAAGTGCATTAAGGAGAGATGACTTCCCCACATTTGGTCTCCCCACAATTGCTGTTGAAAGTCCTTCCCTGAAGAACCTTGCCTCATCATAAGTAGTAAGAAGTTTCTGGAGTTCTCTTTCAATCTCTTTCATTGAACCTAACATCTTCTGTTTTGACGCCGTCTCTATTTCATCCTCCGGGAAATCTATATATGCCTCAACATGAGCACAGAGTTCTGTCAGTCTGTCTCTCAGTACCGTTACCTTTTCAGAAAGACCGCCTTGAAGCTGTTCAATTGCAACTCTTCTGCTTTCATCAGTCTTAGACCTTATGAGATCGAGTACTGCTTCTGCTTGTATGAGGTCTATCCTTCCATTTAAAAATGCCCTCTTGGTAAACTCTCCTGGGTCTGCAAGTCTCGCACCCTGCTTCAGTACAAGCTCAAGGGTCTTTCTCAGGGTAACCATCCCTCCATGGCAGTTTATCTCTACGACATCTTCTCTTGTATAAGAGTGCGGAGCGCGCATAACGGTAACAAGCACTTCATCAATCTCTTTTCCGGTAATCGGGTCTTTGATAAATCCATAAATTACCCGATAAGATTTTGCATCCTTAAGAGTTTTGTTTTTGGGCGATGTGAAGATTCTTTCTGCTATCAGGATTGAATCCTTCCCGCTCAGTCTCACAATACCTATTCCCCCTTCACCGAGGGGAGTGGATATCGCAGCTATAGTGTCATCGGTAAACATAGTTAACAGTTAATAGTATAACGCAGATAAAATCAAAAGGCTTAAC
>VGWZ01000287.1 GCA_016873595.1 Nitrospira sp. | reverse complement strand
TAATAAAAAACACGCCTTTAGAGCGTAATTTATAAAAATTGAATTTTAAAGATGTAAAAAAATCTGTAAAATGGATTTGAAGGTATGGTTAGAAAGTATTTTTCAAAAACTTTTGCAAGAGGCTCAAGTATATTGAAATTTAAAGTCTTGGAGGGACTCATGAAAAAAATAACCATTCTATTAGTAGTAACTATCTTTCTTTTTTTAGGACTTGTTGCCTTTGCAGCCAATGAACCGCCAAAAGAGGGTGGTATGCTGCCAGGCATAAAACTTCCAGTTCCGAAAAGTCCAGAGGGAAAAACTTACCTTGGGCTTAAGGGCGACGGTTCTTTCACAATACCACAGATCAAGGCAAATGTTGTGATCATAGAAATATTCAGCATGTATTGTCCTTACTGTCAGAAAGAAGCTCCTATTGTGAACGAACTTTACAATGCCATAGAGAAAAATCCGGACCTGAAAGGTAAGATTAAAATTATCGGTATCGGAGCAGGTAATACTCCCTTTGAAGTTGACACCTTTAGAAAAACATATGATATCCCTTTCCCGCTTTTCCAGGATGAAGATTTTTCTATTCATAAAGTGTGTGGAGAAGTCAGAACTCCTTACTTCATTGCAATCAAAATCAATAAGAAAGGAACCCATCAGGTCATTTATTCAGAACTGGGGACTATCAAGAACGCTGAAGATTTTTTAAAATTGATGCGTAAACGTTCCGGGTTAAAATAGGAGGATTGACTATGTATAAAAAGAGAATTGCGAGACTTATCTTGATAATCGGGGTTATCTCTATTGTCACCTTCGTCACAACCGACCAATGCCTGTCAGAAATGTTCAAGGACTATATTTACCAACCAGGTACCCTTAAGCCCTTAGATAGCGTGACTAAGCTCAAGATTGGAGATGCAGCACCTGACTTTACCCTTCCCTCTATTTCAGGAGAGAAGGTTTCCCTTAGCCAATATCTTGGGAAAAAGAATGTGGTTATCTCTTTTGTTCCTGCTGCCTGGACACCGGTATGTTCGGATCAATGGCCAGGTTACAATATTGCAAAAAACATTTTTGACAAATTTGATGCGATACTGATCGGTATTACTGTGGATAACATCCCAACTTTATATGCATGGACCACACCAATGGGGAAGTTATGGTTTCCTGTGCTTTCAGACTTCTGGCCACACGGTGCAGTGGCAGATAAATACGGTGTCTTGCGTTCTAATGGTGTATCTGAAAGAGCCCTGTTCGTAATTGATAAAAAGGGAATCATTCAATACATAGATGTGCATGATATCAACAAGAGGCCGCGTCTTGAGGATCTTGTTAAAGAGCTTGAAAAACTGAAATAGTCTTTTTATTCTGCTGGTTTCAATTCCCCATCCTGGTTGAATTCAAGTGGCTGAAATGGTCCCGTTTGTTCGCAGCGCATTGCTTTGTTTAACCCAAATAATGCAGTTAGATATTCATAAAATCTAAAAAAGATTCTCCTTTCGTATTAGAATCAATAGCTTAGAAAACAATTAACTCTAAACGAAAGGAGAACAAAAATATGCACTCAAAATGTACCACAAAAATCGAAATTAATAAAGTAGGGATTGAATTTACTGAGAAAAAGATAACAGCATATGGTGGATTCAGTTTACTGGCAGCTTTTTTTGAGAAGATCCACTTAAGAGAAGCGATAGGAAGCATTATACCAATTGATGAAAAGTCTCCAAATAGTATAGGGATGTACAGCAAGATTTTGGCATATACACTGA
>VGWZ01000286.1 GCA_016873595.1 Nitrospira sp. | reverse complement strand
ATCTTCGCAACTCTTGTACGAACTCTGTCATTGGAAATATCGTATACAACCCAGGTCAACATAATAGTGTAAGTGCATGTGAAAGTGTAAGCAGATAAATTATCATATCCTTTGTGCTCATCTTCTACCCAGAGTATTCGCCAAACCCATCAACATACGCTAATTTCTAGAATTTCTTTTTCTATCTCGTTATATTTTTCCGCCGGCACATAACCCAAATCTTTTGATAACAAAAGCTGGTATTTGAGCTCAGCAGCAGAGCCTCTGGCTATGCCGACAAACTGTCTATACTCTTTGCTCCCAAGGCGATTACTGCCCTCCATGAGGTTTGATGGTATAGAGTAGGCAGCCCTTCTAATCTGAGATATGAGACCATACCTCTCATCAACTGGAAATCGTTTAGTTAATTCATAAATTCTTAGCACCATTAAATGCGATTTTTTGAAAACATCAAGATCTTCAACACTTTTTATTTTGATCATTATCTGTCCTCCTCAGTAATTATCCTTTCACTTACACTTACACATTCACTTTTACTTTATGAGCCTGTTGGCTATCGAATGGCATTCAAATTGAATTATATTCCTTTTCTGAATATTTCTGCCTTTATACCGCATCGTCTCATCAAGTGTACTATTGAGTGCCTCGATCAATACTGCCTTCCCTTCTTTATTGAGCGTAAATCCTCCCTTTACTTCGTCAAAATACTCTACCTTTACTTTCCTTCCGCTAAAGAGGTAAACGACAGTTTCCTCAGCAAAAATCCTGAACATCTCTATGAGGTCAAAAACGAGGGACTTTTTGTTGTAGTTGTCAGTGTGGAGAAATCCGATGTAGGGATCAAGTCCTGCAATGATACAGGCTTTTTCAACGAGTGAATAGAGCACACCGTATCCATAGTTCAGGAGTGTGTTAAATTCATCTTTTGCAGGACTCCTGCTTCTGCCTTCAAACTTAAATCTATCAGGCATGATGTAGCTCAATGCATCAAAATAAATCCTACCGGCAGCACCTTCAAGTGCCATAATAGTACCCTGTCGTTCATCAATTATTCCAG
Organism: Nitrospira sp.; assembly: GCA_016873595.1. GTDB lineage: Bacteria > Nitrospirota > Thermodesulfovibrionia > Thermodesulfovibrionales > SM23-35 > VGWZ01. The sequence goes on along the minus strand of VGWZ01000286.1, from coordinate 704 downwards.
TCAAAGAACTAATCCTCTGTTTAATCTCTGTAAGCCCTTTGACTGATTCCTCAAGCCTTTCAGCCTTATCTTCCCTCGGTCTTTTGAGTCTCTCTAAGAAGTCTATCTGGTTTTCTATTTTTGTAATAACCCATTCTTTTGCCAGTTCAAGCCCTTTTTCTGTATTACTTATCTCAAGCTGCTTCCGTCTTATCAGCACGGTGCTTCCAAGCTTTGAATGCCATACCCTCCCATAGGGGTCACCGAATTCATCAAGGAATATGACATCTATATTATTTTCGATAGCCATTTTCAAGGCATCCGTGGAAAGGTATGCGCTGGTAGTAATCATGATGCTGTCAACCTTCTTCACAGAAACCTCAAAAACTTTATCCTCATTCTTTACAAGAAAACAGTCTCCTTGCTTCCTCAAATATGAACCGTATGTGTTGATCACAAGCTGCATAATTGAGTTTAACCCAAAAAATGCAGTTTAAGTAGACATACTTGTAGAGCTAAGCCTCTCAAGGTTTTTAAAGAATTATTCTATTCAACGCTAATATTTATACTGTTTTTAGTCCACCTCCTATAAATTTTCTTCTGCGTCATCCAAATGCATTGCAATTATCAAAATCACGTGGAACGTATTGTTTTATACGGTGAAATAAGTATATAAGTTTTGATTTTATTCTCTGCGTAAAGACCGAAATCCGTAATACTATCTT
>VGWZ01000285.1 GCA_016873595.1 Nitrospira sp. | reverse complement strand
CTAAGTCCGTCATTCCTGCGAAACTTGTCCCTGCAGGTAGTAAGCAGGGAGCAGGAATCCAGTATTTCGTCTGTTTTTCTGGATTCCCGTTTACACGGGAATGACATTTTCATGCAGGATTCAGGTTTAATATCGTTGTTCAGAAGGAAAAGAAAATCGCCTCGCGACAGCTCTACCCCTTGATTGATTGCTTTTGCATATCCAAGGTTGGTGCTATTCTGAATCCAGATTATATCTGGGAAGGCTTTTTTTATGTACTCCGCAATAACATCTATCTTCGTCTGAATGTTTTCTTGTCTCATATTTTCGCCAGTCTATTTTTAATGCCCTGGAGATGGAATCTTTTAATAAAGCTGATAGCTTCCTCCATCTCTTTTTAGTTTCAATATTTTACCAGAATCTTATGAAATAAAAGGATAAAAGTGAAGATAAAAGAGAAGATAAAAAAAAAGATAAAAGCACAAGCCTGACCCTTAGCATGTCTACTGCTTAGATCCAGATTAAGAAAGAACAATGCTTAGTGGTATAGCCCAAATCCGTTCGCCGAGTCTGACAGTCTCTGTTCCGTTATATGCAAGTATGGCAGCAACGCAATGAGGTGTTATTGAAAGAAAAACCCTGAGACCAGCGAGGTCCCTTTCTTCCCATCTTGACGCTGCTTTTATCTCAATAGCAAGACACCTCTTACCTGCTTCTATTATGAAGTCCACCTCATACCTGCCCTGAATATTCCAGAAGTAAAGATTTGCTTCTGGCCATCTTGAATCTACTATCCCGGAGAGATTTTGAGCAACGTATGTTTCAAACATTGCACCCTTAAGCATCTCGGATTCAAGGCTTTCAATCCCGGCAAGATAACTGGCAAGACCTGAATCACTCGAATAGACCTTTGGAGATTTAATGAGCCTGCTCGATCTATTTCCAAGATACGGGCTTACACGATATATAATAAAAGATGCTTCAAGCAGGGAAAGATACCGTGATGTGGTTGCTGCATTGAGTTTTGCATCTCTACCCAGTTGACTCGGGCTTAAAAGCTGACCTGTTCTCAGAGCAACAAGATGCAAAAGTTGTCTGAATGAGATAATATTTCCTATTTGACTCAGTTCCCTCACATCCCTTTCAAGATAGGTTTGCTCATATCCTTTAAACCAGAAAAATCTATTCTTTACTTCTTCAAGACAAACAGATGGCATGCCACCTTGCAAGATATCAATTTCTTTTATTGGGCTTATAGCCTTGATCTTCGGAATTTTTAGCGACTCTAAGAATTTCTGTAAAAATGGTCTTTCTGCTATCCTGCCTGTAATCTCCCGTCGGGTAAAAGGGTGCATGGTAAAATATACTGCACGACCTGCAAGGCTTTCAGAAATGCCCTTCAAAATTGAAAAGTTAGCAGAGCCAGACAACAGAAATTGTCCAGGCCTTCTTTTCCTGTCTACACTTTTCTTAATTACAGTCAGTATCTCAGGGCATTTCTGTGCCTCATCAATTGTAAGAGGGATATCTGTATCCACAAACACTTCTGGATTCTCTTTAGCTGCCTCAAGATGAGCAAAATCGTCAAAAGTATAGTACTGTCTATTCTTAAGCTGTGGTTGCATATGTAAAAAGGTGCTTTTCCCTGTCTGTCTCATGCCAGTAATAACAACCACAGGCATTTCATCTAATGCCTCTACTACTGTATGAGCGATATCGCGCTGAAAATATCTTGTCATATTATTTCATATTATAATGGCATTATGCCACTATGTCAAGTAACA
>VGWZ01000284.1 GCA_016873595.1 Nitrospira sp. | reverse complement strand
CATAGTATTTTCGATTTCATTGAAAATATCATGCCTTAAGAAGATCATTTAATTGAACAACTGCTACATCATGAATCCTCTTTAAAGGCATATCATTTGTTATAAAAAAGGCAACACCGTGATGTAAGGATGTTGATAGCTGAATAGCATCTGGGGTTCTCACCTTATATGCCACCCTGATTTCTGCAGCCCCTTTTGCAATATCCAGGGTGGGAGAAGATACATAGAGGTTAGGAAAATGTCTAAATATAGCTTCATACTTAGCAACAAGGGCAATGTCTCCTGCTTCCATTGGCCTTACAAGGCATTCTGTTACTGTTATTATGCTTGTAATTGCCTTCACATCTCCACTTTCAATTGCCCTGAAAATTGGTTCTACCAACCCAATAAAGGTAGGATTATTTTCGAAGGCATAAATGAAGCACATTGTATCCAGTCCGATGCTTTTTCCCCTCATCTCTTTTAGAAGGTCATCTATGCCCATGATTCCCGCTCCTTACGAAGATAATCTTTTGCATCAATGCCTTCCCACACCTCTTTACCGAGTCCTATCATAAAGTCTGTAAACGACGCTGGTTTGGGAATTATAATCACCACATCACCAATAATATCAACTAATACCTCGTCTTGAGGCTTGATTTTTATCCTCTGTCTTATCTCACTCGGAATTACGACCTGATATTTGGGGCCAACCCTTACTATCATGCCCATTTGTTATACCTCTTTAAATTTTGTTATACATAACATAGCATAAGGTATACACAAAGTCAAGATTTTCTTTTGGTTGCTGTGAGCTTTAAGAAACGGGGTTGAAGAACCTCTGCCATTTTTATAACTATTTGAAATTATGAGATTTATTGTCAACTAAACCGGGGGGATTATGTATCCTCTTACTTAATTATGTAATTGATTACATAAGGGGTAACTACCAATTCAATCGGGTAAAAGATATTTGTTACCCTGCCTTGTTTTTTGCATGAAGTATTGTAATCCCTACCAATTCCTCATTATGGTAGTGATAGATCATATCGTCTTCCATAATGCTATCATTAGCCTGTTGTGGCTTCCTGAAGCTAATATACAACACATCTGCCTCATCATCGTAATCGATCCAAATACGATTAGAGGGCATTTTCAGGATATACGGCAGAGATTCCAAAACACCACTTACTTTTTCCATAATACCCCCCTTTTAAGAATCTTTTCTGGTTTTGAAGTCATAAAAGCTGTAATAATAAATCCATCATTGATTGCCTCTTTGTAAATTACAGTCATATCCTTTTCGGATATAGAAGTCTTTTGGTAATGCTTGATAGCAATCAATTCATCTTTTTCTCCTCGAACTATAAAGTCTGGATTCTCAATTGTCTCAAAAACTAAATCCTGATTGCCAGCCATATAATCATGTGCCTCAACAACATGAGACCATCTTTCCGCAGTTAAGCTGATATTTATTCCATTCTTTGAGGTGACAACCCCAATCATTGATTAAAATATATCACAAAAGACTCACAACTTCCACGTAATAATGCAGAAGTAGGGATTCTCATCCAGATCTGTAATTTAGTTCACCGAGAAATAAGACATGAGTTTTTACTTTTTCTGTTTTCAATATATCATCTCCAAATTATAGATATGCATAGTTGATTATTTTTTTCAATACGAACTATTTCTCAAAAAAGATAGCGGTCTGGACTCGCAATGGCATGCTATGTCTTATCTCAGAACATATATCAAACACTGCTGCTAAAACAATTTTTCACAGACTACCATGAAAAATTGAAGGCACTTACCATTCCACTTTTGTAACTAATTGAAA
>VGWZ01000283.1 GCA_016873595.1 Nitrospira sp. | reverse complement strand
GTAATAAAAAACACGCCTTTAGAGCGTAATTTATAAAAATTGAATTTTAAAGATGTAAAAAAATCTGTAAAATGGATTTGAAGGTATGGTTAGAAAGTATTTTTCAAAAACTTTTGCAAGAGGCTCTTATTTAAGACTTTTACACAATACTTATGATTTTATTGACAATTATGTAGAAAACCTGCGAAACGATAAGTCTATAAAATATGAGCATAAATTAAAATGGAACGAGATTGTTAGTCAGCAGGTATCTGAATGTTAAAACTCTGGGGTACAAGGCTTTTGAATCTTTATAAGAAACGTCTTGTAAAAAGGATTGATGAGATAAGAGATGGAGGAAGGGTGTGGGTTTATGAGAAGATTTAATTCTGAAGGGAGATAGAAATGACAGATATAGTGTACCTGATTATTGGAATCTTATTGGGTGGTATTGTTGTCTGGTTATCAACAAAGGGTTCTAAGACTGTTTTAACTAAACAGGCTGAACAAAAGGAAGCAGAACTTGTGTCTCTGAGAAAGGAATTAGAGACAGAAATGCAGGCTAAAGTAGAGGCACAAACTCGGCTTGATGAATTTCGGAAGCAGAGGGCGTTTATTGAAGAAGAACTTAGCAATAAATTTGCTGCTCTTTCTTTAGAAGCCCTTTCTAAAAACTCTGCTCAGTTTTTAAAGCTCGCTGAGGAAGGACTCAAATCTCAGACTATTGAAGGTAAAAAAGAACTTGAAAGCAAAAAAGAGCTTATTGACCAGAGCCTTGAAGTAATGGCCAAGACACTGTCTGATGTCCAGAAAAAGATTGACGAAGTCGGAAAGGGAAGCAGTGAAAAGTTTGTTGAGGTAGCTACGCTCATTAAAAAACATGAGGAGCTTACATCAAAACTAAAAGATACAACAGAACATCTTGGTCAGGCACTCGCAAGCTCTAAGAAAAGAGGCGAGTGGGGTGAGCGGATGGCAGAGGACATTATAAAGCTTGTGGGAATGGTAGAAGGTATAAATTATATCAAACAGAAGACCTTAGAGAGTTCTTCAGGCAGACCTGATTATACATTTTTTCTTCCAAATAATTTAAAGATAAATATGGATGTGAAATTCCCGATAGACAATTATATGCACTATCTTAATGCAGAGTCAGAACACGATAAAAAACGTTATAGAGATGAACTTTTAAAAAATACAAAGGTAATGATCAAGCAGGTAACAACTCGTGAGTATATTAATCCAGTAGAAAATACTGTTGATTATGTAATCATTTTTATTCCCAATGAACAGGTTTATGGTTTTATAAACGAGTCTGATACAACAATAATGGATGAAGCGCTAAGGCAAAAAGTCATTTTATGTTCTCCCTTCACCCTTTATGCAGTTCTCGCTGTAGTAAGGCAAGCAATTGAAAACTTTAACCTTGAGCAGACAGCCTCTGAAATTCTCAAATTACTTGGTGAATTCTCAAAACAATGGAATGCCTATAAAGAAAAGTTCAGGCTTATGGGTGAGAGATTGGATTCTGCAAAGAAAGAATATGACACTCTTATCACAACAAGAAGTAATATGCTTGAGCGCCCGCTGAAAAAGATAGAGGAGATGAGGAAACAGAAGGCTATTGAATTAGATGAGAAGATAAAATTTGATGAGACTACTACACTTTTAATGTGATTTCAGGATATGAAATTGAACGAACTGGAATCTACTTTCAATATATTAAGCAAAAACTTTCCCGATTATGAAAAGCGGCAACAGCAGATTGACATGGCAAATGAAGTTTATGCCTGTCTCAAGAACAGAAAGAATCTCATAGTTGAGGCAGGTACAGGAGTTGGCAAATCCTTTGCGTACC
>VGWZ01000282.1 GCA_016873595.1 Nitrospira sp. | reverse complement strand
TGCCGATAATAGGACGGCAGAGCGAAATCGCATCTGCAAGCCCGGCCGGTTCTTTCTGGATGACAAAATTGAGTTTGATCTTTTTTGAAAATTCTTGTCTTAAATATCGTTTTATAGACCTCTTGGCAGGACTCAGGATGACGACAACTTCTGAAATCCTAGCACGTATAATCCTTTCGAATGCGTAGTGTATCATTGGCTTGTTACCAACAGGTATCAGCTCCTTAGGAACGACCGAGGTAACTGGTAAAAGCCTGGTACCCGTCCCTGCAGCAGGGATAACAGCAAACTTGACAACCTGTGGTGACTTGTTGGATCTTTTCATTTTGACATCGAGCTATTTTAAGTTAAGCAATCTCTGTTTTGTAGCCTCTGTTAACGCCAATTTTTTCTTCCATTCATTTATATTAATTACATTGATGATTTGAAGCTATATGTATGGTAACATTCTTTCATTATACGCTGAATAATGTAAATCTCAAAGACAGACCATGGACAGAAAAATAAGAATCTATATAGGGTTAAATGTAAGGTGAAAATATTCTGAGACTTTTAGGTCTATTACAGGAAAAGTAAATAATACGATAACCATGAATAATAAGGATTATTATGGGATATTGGGTGTGAGTGAATATGCTACCTATTTATCCTCATTCTCATCAAAGGCTCTCAGGTATTCTTCAGGGATTTTTGGGAGCTGGCTCACTACCCACTTTTGAAGGCAATCAAGAGAACAAAAATCATAATCGTCAATTAAACCAATTCCCTTCCATTGCCTCACTAAAAGCCAGCCTTTTAACATTTCGCAACGTGCATCTTCTGGTGCAGTCTCTTCGTCAGAACATTCAGTATATGACACGCGTTTACCGCAGAAATGGCAAATTGCATAACTCTTCTGCAATTGTATCTCCTTATTTACATTTATTATTAAATTACCATACTTTGAGGTTTTTGAACAGTCCAATATGTATTCTGAAAAACACCGTCTGTTGGGGCGTAGAGAAGGAGCACATTTAGTTTCATAAATGACACGGGCGCTTATGGTATCTTATAACTATGAGTTACATATTTCCTTATCCCTCTGCTCACCGACCGTCTGAAGGCTGCTACGCTGTGGGTCAAGAGGCAGCCCGAGGCCGCAAAGATGAAGATAGGCTATTTCGGCGCCAGTACCGGAACTGCTGTTGCGTTGGTTGCGGCACAGACTTCGGCGAAGAGATCAAGGCCATCGTCTCAAGAGGCGGAAGGCCAGACCTTGCAAAGGAGGCTCTTGGGAAAGTCATCGCCCCTGCGCTTCTCATTGTGGGGGGAGAAGACCATGTAGTTATGGAGCTTAACAAAAAGGCATATGAAATAATAAGGGCGGAAAAGCAACTGAAGATCATTCCTGGCGCTACACACCTCTTTGAAGAGCCTGGAGCGTTGGAGGAAGTAGTGCGACTTGCTGCGGAATGGTTTAGGAAGTATTTTATTACTGAACCAAAACATGCTGGCATATAATATAGATAAAAGATAGGCAATTCTTTCGAATGAAAAGAAAAACGGTTAAATTAATGAAAAAGCATCCAGAGAGAGGATTCCTATATCATCTTTAAAGGGGAAAGTTATACCATCCAAAAAGAGGAAGCTCATAAAAAAACATTAAAGAGAGAGATTAGAAGAATACCTAAGCAATGATTTTGACCTTATTAAAAAAGTGAAGATTTAAGATTTTATCAAGATAAAAGCACGCCAAAAGAAAAGTTGAGAGAATTAATAAACCTTGCCAGATTTTCAGTCCATTTTTTCTTCAAAAAAACAAGAACCTTCCCCCTGTCCTTACTACGCCCAGTAATTAA
>VGWZ01000281.1 GCA_016873595.1 Nitrospira sp. | reverse complement strand
TCCCCCCTCTGCCTGTCAATGTATCTGCCGTTACCTCTACTTTGCTGATTTTGCACTTGCTTTTGTTTTCTCTTTGTTTCATAATTTCCTCACTTATTGGGTGATATTTTTTTGTTGTTTTGCAAACCTATTATAACAAGGATCTATCGCCCTCTAAGTGATTTTTTCTATGTTTTTATTACCTATGAATCGCTCAGATTAGGTTGTAATAAATGGCTCAGAAAATTTGATGTAGCCATCCGCGTCTTGTGTTCCACCCCAAAAATCTGCTGACTCAAGCCCATACATATTTCTCATTCTGTAATGTTCAACCATGTCAACCAGTATTCTCTTATTCTTTTTTATCTCTTTATTTGGGTATGGTTTTTCTCTGACCTCAATAAAACGGTATATAAGTTGGCCGTGCAGTATATGTTGCCAAGCTATTGCCGTTTGAATGAGATCTTCGAAGTAAACTTGATCTTTTTGGAATGCTTGGCAGTATATATCAATGAAGGGTATTTTTAATTCGCCATTTTCGAATTTCACTATGAGGGAAGGCTTTTGGTCAAGTACTTCAAGCGCCCCAAGTGCATATTTTCGATAGGTTGAATCATCCTTTAATGTTCTGTTGATAACAGTTCTATAATCGTGCCGTAACGGCATATGTCTCCTTGACTATCAAGTTCTGGTATATCTTGCAGTTGTCGTCCCAATAGTCGTATGTTCCACAAAAACACTGATCGGTTCAATATAGAAACTCATCCACAACGATTTCGTTTCTAAATGGTATAGCCTCAGGTCATGAGGCGTAATCCCTCTCTTTTTAAATACCTGCCAAATGGCCGACCTTGTTAATGAGAATATCTGCGCATTTGCTTTTATTCTCTTCTTGTTAATATACTCAAGCAGTTTCTGATAAAGATCAGGCGGCATCTTCCGGATATCCCTTTCCTCCTCATTATTTATTTTAGGAATAATAATGGCAAAATCATCTCCAGATCGCATCAAGTTCGAAGGTGTAATCGCGATAATCTCCGAAACTCGAAGACCTAAGCGAGTTCCAAGTTCATAAATTAGCAGGTATTAGCCTTCAGAGTCTTTTTTACTTCACGCATGTCTTCATGGATAGTGTCCAATACAGGCGTCTTGGTATGCCGTGGAATCTTAAAGTCGGCTTTGAGAAACAAACAAGGATTCGCCCATTTGATGGGTTGCCCGCTCTCAATTAATGCTTGCTGTCCTTCCTCGAAAAGCGCTCTGATGTGGAAGAATTTTAGCCTTTTGGTTCCTGCCGATCCAGAGAGACCAATTAGATATTCTCTGATGGCCTCCGGAGTCACATCGGAACAGTCACGCTCTCCAAAATGTGCCCTGAACGGTTCCAATGTATTGCGATATGAGGCGTAGGTATTTGGTTCTGTTTTGACACGGGCGAGTAGCCGATCTATCGCATCAGATATGGTCGTATTTTATCTCCTTTTTCTTATTAGAAAACTGTATAGACTTACTGTCTCTATATAATTTAAATCTTTCGTGCTTTCTAATTTTCCGTTTTTCAATATCTTCATACCAAAAATCAGGGAGGGTCTTGTCGCATCCGCTGAATTGTCTTGTTACGAGTTTATTTTTCTAATGCTAAAAATGCTTCTATAACATTTCTAAACCTCTTGTTATGGTGACTCATTAGGTAGCAATAAGCCAAGAGTCTTCCTAATCCATCATGAAGATAGTAGCCCGTTTTCGACAGTGATAGGCATATTTTAGCAAAGATATTAAGCTAAATACCTGATTTTTCTACATTCATATTTTTCTGATTCAAATTTTCATAGGCACACGATTTAATATTTTTTCCTTGACAAACAAGAT
>VGWZ01000280.1 GCA_016873595.1 Nitrospira sp. | reverse complement strand
ATCTCCATAAATTCCATGTGCTAATGCATCTGGAGGATACATCCAGATGCTTTCTATCTTTTCTTTTAACCTTTTGTTGTATATCAGGAATCGGAATTCTTTTGTGTCAAAGGTGATTGCAGTGTCTTTTTCCTTTTTTTCCCTCTCCTCTTTCTTTGCGAGGCTCCCGATAATTCCTCTATCAAAGAGTTTCTCCCTGTCTGAAAGCTTTGGAGGTTCGTACGCCTTTCCACCTATTCCAGGTCTTCCCTGTATCTCTGGACTCTGCATACCCTTCCCTTGTTCAGGTACATTTGGAGAAATTCCTTCTGTTACCAGCGGAGGGGTAGTGACACCGGGTCTGCTTTGAATTCGAGGCTTTACTTTAGGAATAGCAGGAATTACAGGCAATGGCTTTGTTGCTGGTCTGCTCGGTTTTTCAGATAAAGACACCTCATCGGGAGATACAAGCCTTGTAAAAAATTCTCCTCCGCTGATTTTCTTAGCTTGAGGCACAAATGACAGTACCGCAATTATGAAGAGAGTGTGTACAACTATTGAATATGCAAAAAACCTATTTAACGTCAAATCAGGAATTTCCTAAAAAGTTTTATATAACTCTGAAGACTATCTCTGCTACTGTCTTTCCTGAGCCAGAGCTTTATTGATGCCTCCTGAACCTCAGGCCTTTTATGTAATGCAACAAGCTTCTCAGTAGAGGAATCATTCTTTAAAAAATAATTGCTGAGCTTGTGCATAAGGAAAAATCTTTTCTGAAAGCTTGCCTTCCACATTCTTTTATACTCATTCACCCTTTCTTCTATTATAGCTCTTGCCGCAAGCTCTCCTGCTTTCATTGCATAATAAATACCCTCATAACTAAGGGGCAATACCTGACCTGCTGCATCACCGACAAACATAATCTTCCCCTTATTATATAAGTCACCTTTCCATCTTGGAACTTTGTATATTCTCTTCAGACCTTCTGATTTTATCTTCCGCCTCTCTGTAAATATTTTGAAGAGATCATTTATTTTGCCTGTTTCGAAACAACCCGTACCAGCTGAAACTCCCTCACTCGATGGAAATATCCATGAATAAAGACCTGGTGCATGAGAAAAACCAAACCAAAACTCACAGCAATCTGTTTCTGTTTCTTTGAGCTTTTCAGATACTGTAAAAAAGGATGGAGATGGTTTTATTCCAAGAGCTCTCCTCACACTCGAGTTTACACCATCAGCAGCAATGACATATTCTGAAACTATTTCGATTCTTTCCCCACCAATATTTGCCTCAACTCTATATATGGTATTGTTTAATGTAATCCCATAAAATTCTCCTTCTATTACATGTGCACCGTGTTCTTCTGCCACATTCCTTAGTACTCTGTCAAACTCTCCTCTCTCAGTAATTGCAAGACTTCCACCTCTTAATTCTATATCAAGCTTTTCGTCAAGGGGTGAGATAAGCCGAATACTCTTCACCTCTTTTTTTATAAGGGTTTTTGGGATATCAAGTTCATCAAATGTACTTAGAGGAATCCCTCCACCACAGGGTTTTACAAAAGAAAAGTTCTTTTCAAGGAGAATAACCTCTCTCCCAGATTCTGCAAGAAACCTTGCAGCAGTGGAACCTGCAGGGCCTCCACCAACGATTAATATCTTTGTTGTAAGCTTCATCTGAACGTATTCAAGAATATATATATCCTATTTTAATCTAAAATTACGCAATTGAGCTTATTCAGGTTAACCCAAATAATGCAGTTAGATATTCATAAAATCTAAAAAAGATTCTCCTTTCGTATTAGAATCAATAGCTTAGAAAACAATTAACTCTAAACGAAAGGAGAACAAAAATATGCACTCAAAATGTACC
>VGWZ01000279.1 GCA_016873595.1 Nitrospira sp. | reverse complement strand
TCTGCTTTACTTTTCCGTTTTCTCTGTAACTTTTGACAATAGCAGCGGTGTAATAAGTTTTACCTTTAGTAGTCTTCTTTGAGATTTTGAATGTTCCCTTCTTCATACGCCAATACTTATAACACATTAATTAAAGCATTGTCAAGTATAAAATGAATATTATATTAATATATACGCCACTACATTAAAAACAAGAATCTAATAATTTCTATGGGTTAGGTGTAAAAAGTTCGAAAATTGCGTTTAAAACTTACTTGCCAAGTCTCACTTTCAGGGTAGTAGCGATATTCTTCATCTCCTGTCCAATAAATACAAGGATATCAGAAAGGGTTACGACACCGACAATCTTCCCCTCTGCATCAACAACCGGGAATCTTCTCACCTTATATTTCCTCATTAATTTCGTAACATCAAAAATGCTTTTCTCCACTGAAACTGTAATAACAGGCGAAGTCATAATATCTCTTATCGTAACTGTTTGAGGATTTCTCCCTTCAATGATAACCTTGGTCATAATATCCCTATCAGTTACGATTCCAACTGGCTTGTCTCCCTCTACCACAATAACGCTTCCGACGTTCATATCGGTCATGAATTTTGCTGCATCCAGAGCTGTTGCACGTGCTGGAAGGGATGTGATAATCTTTGACATTAATGGCTTTAAAGACATGGTATTTTCCCTCCTTTCATATTTTTTTTGTTTATAAGATAATCATATCAAATGTGGAAATTTTGTCAATTGTTTATTTTTATGCTTTGTTGTGCTTCGTTAGTTATTTTTTCTTGTAATTTTGATATACTTTTAAAACCACAAAATAAAGTACATATCGGTTAAACACAGTAAAATATATTTAGGAGGATAACATTATGGATTACAAGAAAATCATGCCTTGCCTCGATATTAAAGATGGTCGGGTGGTGAAAGGCATACACTTTATAAATTTAAGAGATGCCGGTGATCCTGTAGAAAATGCTGCCTTGTATGAAAAGGAAGGCGCAGACGAATTAGCCTTTCTGGATATTACCGCAACTGTCGAGGGAAGGAAAACTACTGTTGATCTGGTAAAAAAGGTTGCACACACAATCTCCATCCCGCTTACCGTTGGGGGAGGCATAGGAAGTCTTGATGACATAGAAAGAATACTTTTTGCCGGTGCAAGCAGGGTTTCTATTAATACAGCCGCAGTCAAAAGGCCGGGAATGATAGGAGAGGCAGCGAAAAAATTTGGTAGTGACCGAATTGTAGTAGCAATTGATGCGAAAAGGACGAATACAGTTCCATCAGGCTTTGAGTTGGTTATTGATGGAGGGAGAACCCTTACCGGTAAAGATGCCATAAAATGGGCAAAAGACTGCAGGGATTTGGGTGCAGGAATGTTGCTCCCCACCAGTATGGATACTGATGGAACAAAAGATGGATATGATCTGAAACTCACAAGACAAATAGCAGAGGCTTCAAACCTTCCTGTTATCGCCTCGGGTGGTGCAGGTACTATGGAGCATTTCTATGAAGCAGTTACCGAGGGCAAGGCCGATATAGTTCTTGCAGCCTCAGTATTCCATTTCCGTGAAATCTCTATCGGCGAACTGAAAAAATATTTGAAAAATAAAGGAATAAAGATAAGGGAATAATATAACCAAGACCTTACAGACCAAGGGCGCTCACTATTCTGTTTTTCTGCTTTTCGATTACCTTCTGTCCGTGTTCGAGTGTCTTAACAATCTCTTTTTTTGCATTGTCTGACAGTTCTTTCCCCTGCTCAATTATAACGGTCGCCTTGTCCTTCATGTCACTAATAAAGTCATCTATACTTTCAACTGTCTCCTCGACTAAATGAACTGTATCCTTTTTTATGCGTTTTGC
>VGWZ01000278.1 GCA_016873595.1 Nitrospira sp. | reverse complement strand
CTTTACTAAGATTATACCCAAAAAAAACTCTTATTTTCACCACACCCTTCGAAGGGCATTGCAGGCGTTCTAAAAGGTGGTGGTTTGAAAAGATGCCTGCTGTTATCCAGACATCTTTAAATAAACCTTGCTGAACTTCTGAATAGGGCATAATATCATAACCCTGATAGATATCTTAACCCCTTCCACCGTCTGAAGAGATTGTTTTCTATCTGCATGGAGTCAAGAACTTTTCCAACTATAAAGTCAACAATATCCTCAATACTTCGAGGATGACTGTAAAAAGCAGGCATCGGAGGAATGATTTTTATTCCCATTTCTGACAGTATAAGCATATTTCTAAGATGAATTGAGTTCAATGGTGTTTCTCTTGGAACCAGGATAAGAGGTCTGCCTTCCTTTATCATTACATCTGCTGACCTCTCAACAAGATTATTCGCATAGCCATGGGCAATCCCCGATAGGGTCTTCATTGAGCAAGGAATAATTACCATTGCATCAACGTTAACAGAACCGCTTGATATTGGTGCACAGAGGTTATCCTCGGAGAGGAGGGAAAGGCTGCCCTTTTCTATTTTAAGGTCCCTTATTATCTTTTTCTCTACTTCCTTTCCGTCCCCGCTCCAATCATAACCCACCTCTTCTTTCAGGATAAGACTTCCTTCTTTCGTGATAATCAGAAATACCTTATGCCTGTTTTTCAGAAGGTATTGGAGAAGCCTTACGCCATATGCACTCCCACTCGCTCCAGTTATCGCTATCGTGTATATTCCCATAAATTATTATCCATTCTCTTCACTTCGCCTATTGCATTAAAATCACTGACAGGCAGGGCACAGTATTTGAGCGGATTCTTAATCCCCCCATCCCCCCTTTACTAAAGGGGGGGGCAAGGGGGGATTACAGGATGTCTGTCGAGAATGAGCGAAAATGCTATGTCCTGCCGATTAACCATAATATTTGTCTCAAAACCCGTACTCCTTCCACCTCTTATCAACGAGCCTCTTTATCTCTTCTGACATAACGATATCATCAGGCCATTCCCTCTCAAATCCTTCAGACTTCAACTTTTTTGTCGCATCTATACCCATCTTGCCCCCATATGCAGGGATGTTCGAGGCATGTTCAAGAACATCAAGGGGACCCTCAACTATTACCACATCTCTTTTAGGATCAACATTATTCCCTACTCTCCAGATAACTTCACTCAGGCTTTGAACGTCAACCCATTTGTCTACTACGATAATCATCTTTGTAAAACTCATCTGTCCCATACCCCAGATGGCATACATCACACGCCTTGCATGTCCTGGGTAACGCTTATCAATTGAAACGATTGCAATATTGTGGAATACACCCTCAATAGGAAGGTTTATATCAACAATCTCGGGAAGTTGTTTTTTAATGAGTGGCATGAAAATCCTTTCTGTCGTCTTTGCGATATAACAGTCCTCCATTGGAGGTTTGCCTACAATTGTTGCAGGGTATATGGCATCTCTTCTGTGAGTGACACAGGTTATATGAAATACGGGGAATTCACCTTTTAATGAATAATACCCTGTATGGTCTCCAAACGGACCTTCGATTCTTCGTTCATGAGGTTCGCAATATCCCTCGAGAATGATCTCTGAATTTGCAGGAACTTCCTGGTCAACCGTCTCACACTTCACCAATTCTACAGGTGATTTTCTTAAAAAACCTGCGAGGAGCATCTCGTCTACTCCTTCAGGTAAAGGAGCTGTAGACGAATATATGACTGCCGGATCAGAACCTATGGCAACAGCCACCTCAAGTCTTTTGCCAAGCCTTTCTGCACTTCTGTAATGTTTTGCCCCGTCTTTATGCATATGCCAGTGCATGCCTGTGGTTTTTC
>VGWZ01000277.1 GCA_016873595.1 Nitrospira sp. | reverse complement strand
ATGACAGATAAGTCAAAGTGAAAGCGATTTGCGTCTATTTTCCGGAACAAGAGAGATAGGGAAAATCTTTTTAATCCTGCCTCAGGAGTTTGGCATAGCCTTCGGCTATTAAAGTACCATCCAGTTTTTTAATTATTGCTGATGTTTCAATAATTCTTCTATGCTTCTCTGTTATATGAGCCTCAACAATTGCCTTTTCTCCGATCATAAGTGGATTTTTAAGTCTTACTGTAATCTCTGCGGTAACAACAGGAACCCCCTGCAATAGAGCAACCTTGACCATAGCCTCGTCAAGAAGTGTGGAGATTATTCCGCCATGAACAATATCTTTGTAGCCCTGGTAGGTCTTATGAAGAATAAATTCAGCAAATACCTTTCCATCTCGAAGGGAGAACTTAAGATTAAGGCCATTTGGATTTTTTTCTCCACATGCAAAGCAGTGCTTGTCATCTTCTAATTTATTTTTCATGAAAAAAAGGTAGAGAGGCACTAAAGGGGTTACTTGTTCATCATTTCAAGGAAATCCTTGTTACTCTTTGCGCCCATGAGTTTTCCGAGAAGGAATTCCATACTCTCTACTGTACTCAGTGGGGTAAGAACCTTTCTGAGTATCCACATTTTGTTGAGCACCTCTTTGTCTACGAGAAGTTCTTCCTTTCTTGTACCGGATGCGTTGATGTCAATGCTCGGGAATATCCTTTTGTCAACCAGTTTTCTATCGAGGTGCAGCTCCATATTTCCAGTCCCTTTGAATTCCTCAAATATCACATCGTCCATTCTGCTTCCTGTATCCACAAGCGCTGTTGCTAATATCGTGAGACTTCCCCAGTCTTCTATATTTCGTGCAGTACCGAAGAACCTCTTTGGTTTCTGGAGTGCGTTTGAGTCAAGACCACCGGATAAGACTTTACCACTGGTTGGCATTATAGCGTTATAAGCCCTTGCAAGCCTTGTGATACTATCAAGGAGGATTACCGCATTCCGTTTGCATTCGACAAGGCGTTTAGCCCTTTCGATGACTATCTCCGATACCTGGCAATGCCTCTGTGGCGGTTCATCAAATGTTGAGCTTATAATCTCTGCTGAAGGTACCTGCCGTTTCCAGTCTGTAACTTCCTCAGGTCTTTCGTCAATCAGGAGTATTATGAGAAGAATATCACGGTGATTTTTCTTGATAGCCTTTGCGATAGACTGCAAAAGCATAGTTTTACCTGTCCTTGGCGCAGCGACTACCATTCCCCTCTGTCCCATTCCGATAGGCGTGATAAGATCCATCACCCTCATTGAATAATCATTAGGGTCGTACTCGAGCTTTATCTTCTCTGTTGGGTAATAAGGAACAAGGTTATCGAATAATGGTCTGTTTATATTTTCTTCTGGAGGTTCATGATTTACAGCCTCTACCTTGAGAAGGGCAAAATATCTCTCGCTTTCTTTTGGGGGCCTTATCTGGCCTGAGACAAGATCACCTGTCCTGAGGTTAAACCTCCTTATCTGTGATGGCGATACATATATGTCGTCAGGTCCTGGCAGATAGCTATAATCAGGTGACCTTAGAAAACCAAATCCATCGGGGAGGATTTCGAGTACTCCAGCTGAAAATACATATCCTGTTTTTTCTGTTTGTGCCTGGAGTATTGCAAATATAAGATCCTGTTTTCTCATGCCACTGGCACCTTCTACATTGAGTACTTTTGCAACCTCTGTGAGTTCATCAATAGTCTTTTCTTTGAGCTCCGAAATTGGGATACTATCCGTCATTGAATTTCTTTTGGGATTTTCCATATTATTAAACTCCTATTTGGGTTTTCTATGGTGGTTTTTATATTACCCGATAGGACTGTGCCTATTCAGGGAGGTTTTTTAACGATTTATAC
>VGWZ01000276.1 GCA_016873595.1 Nitrospira sp. | reverse complement strand
TGGAAAAACTTCAGCAAGATTCAAAAATATCAGTAGCTGAAATGGTGAGGAAGGCTATAGATAGATTTTTGACGGGGTGGAAGGATACGGGCCGTTTAATGAGTTTTAGGCATATTTGTAAGCCTATCTTTAGTTGTTTGTTCTTTTTTTATATTCCCAAATGCCTTTTTCGAGAATTATTGAGTCAACCTTATCAAAGCGATTAAAAAATTGTTCTGCTTGAAAGCAGACAAGATGACAATTTTTCTTATTATGCTGATACTTAGGTGAAATTAATTCATAATCTGCGTCATTTCTGTAGTTTCTGAGATTGTCTAAAATTTCAGCTAAATCTTCTGCTTCGTCTAATCCGCTGTTAAAGAGATATTGGTAAGCTTTCACGTGGGCTTTAGCTGCTTTTGGAAGCTTTATTTTACATTTATATAAAAAACTTTTAACATGGTTAAAAGCTGCATAATAGGCTCTACTTACTGCAGTTCTATGTTCAGCTTCATCTTCAGCATTTTGTAATTTAATTGCTAAGTTTAAAAAATCTCTTCCTTCCATTAAATCAAATTATAGTTATATATAAAATTCTGCCTTTTTTCTTTCTGGATCTCTTTCCTTATTTTTTTTCTAACCTCATCCTCATATCTAAGTATATTTTCGATGCTGTCAGCAATAGTAAGTACAAAGCACACTTTCTGATAATTCGGAATTTCAGGATCTTCACTTATTGAAATATCGACATTCTGAATGTGTTTAAAATTTTCCAGAAAGAGGGTGTAATATACACAACATTCACGGTATATATTATGTTTTGAGCAAAACTCTAAAATTTTCTCTGTAAATAGTAAGGAACAACTCTCCTTTAATGGATCAGTAAATGTTGTAAGAGAAGTTGTTGCAACTGGAAGCGTTTGAACTACGTCCTGTTCATATCTTCTCCAATCATTTGCGACTTTTGAAAATATGGATTCTTGTATGGGATTAGTTGTTTCCATTTCAGTTCTGTTATTATTCTCTAAGTTTTTATAAAAAAATATCATGATTTTATTTTTCACACCAGTTACATCCAATTTTGTAGGAATTGTAGGCATTATTCTCCCTCCAGAAAGGTATCCAGAATTATTTTAGAGAAGTGATTATATTGAGTTTTCCAATTATTTATAAACAAGATAATTTCTTCAATATTATTTGAGTCAAGATGGTAATTGGCAGTAATTCCGATTATCGTTTGCGGTGATTCATTAGGGCGTACGACTTCAGTTGTATCAATATTAATAGTACACCTTATATTTTCAAGAGGGTAAATAAATTTTAGACCTATGTAAGGTATGCTATCACCATAGGTGGCCCAGCTTCCTTCTTTAAGAAATTTGTTAGGTAAGAATGACAAAGCAAACTCTTTGTCTTTGCAACGGTAATGTCCATTATAATTTAAGCCAACCGCAGTATACCTCACATGAGGCAGAGTATTAATATATTTTGTAGCTATTTCTAGTATAGGTGATTCAAATGGAATTCGTTTTGGCTCCGAATCTATAAATTGCAATTTTTCAAATTCAGCAATTATGGAAACCCCCTCAATATAAGATACCTGTGCAACTGGAGGTGTACAGATTATGTTATTAGGTTTAAAAGAAGGGTCTATTATCCCCTGATTTCTCAGAAAGTCTGGATTTAGAATGCTCGGATTGTGAGCTTGTGCCAGAATTACAATGGAAAAACTATCTAAATTGAAGTTCATATTTTGTTATAATTATAACAAAGAATTATGCGAAAAGCATACAAGTATAAGTAACTACTTGAATTTAAGTCAAGGTTTGTTTTTCGATATGTTACCATAAGGAGGCTGGATTATGAAGATGAGATATTATAAGGACACAGATTCTCTTTATATAAACCTTAGTGAAAAGACAAGTTGAGGAACAGATTTGGGTC
>VGWZ01000275.1 GCA_016873595.1 Nitrospira sp. | reverse complement strand
ACAACCCAGGTTGCAATAAATGGTGGAACAATACCTGCATATCCCAATGAAAGCATAAAGGTATACGCAAACCAGTAGATAATGCTGATAAAGAGTCCAAGCCCTGCTGCGAAAAGGCCTCCGCCAACCAAGCCCCTCATTGAAAGAGATATGCCGAGGATAAGCATGAAGAGGTTTGTCAGAGGGTATGATACCTTTGAGTTCAGGTCTACAACGAGTTTTGTGTTCCTGAAACCAGCTCCTTTTAATCTTTTGGCATACCCATAGAGTTCACCTATACCCATCTCTTCAGGTTTCTTTATCCCCTCACTAAAAAAGTCAGGAGATTCAAGATATTGATAATCCATTTCCGGTATCTTACTAATCCTGCCACTTTCGATGTCATACACCGTTACATTTTTTAGTATCCACACATTTTCTGAACTTTGAACTTTGCCCCGAACTTGATTTGGGGATGAACTTTTATTGTTAATCCATTCTGCTTCTTCTGCCTCTATTCTCTTCTCAAGAAAATCCTTTCCGATGACAAAAATGCTCACCCCTCGCGCAAGTTTTCTCTCAGGGATATAGAGTTCAATCCTGACTGGTGAACCATCTGTACCCTTTAGCAAGAGAGTGCCGTCTTTAAAGAGGAGCTTTTTTTCTTTTTTCATAAGGGTGTTTTTTAAATCATTCGACCCCCTGGAAAAATCTGGGACAACAGCCTCTCCAACAACAAAGGCAAATATACTTGACACTATTCCCGTGATAATAAATGGATATAAAAGGGTCTTTAATTTTCCGCCGGTGGCATTGATTGCGACAACCTCTTTATTACGTGACGCCTGGCTGAATATAAATAGACTGCATAAAAGCATAGCAGCCGGAAGAAGGTAAAGGAGATACTTGGGAAAATTAAAAGTAGCATAGAGCAGAAGGCTCCTAAGATCTGGCCTGCTCGGCATGAAGTCATCTATCTTGTCGATAAGATCAAGGATACTGAATATCGAAGCAAGCCCTATCCCTATAAGGGCCAGAAGCTTGAAGAATTCTTTAAGGTAATGTCGCTGGAGTATTAACATTGACTCCCGCCTCTCATTTTAAATTTTCCTTTTTGAATATCCATAGTGCAAATAATCCGAGAATAACAGTTGGAGTCCATGCACCAATGTAATGAGCTATCTTCCCAGCCCTCACAAGATTCTCACCGTATATGAGAATCACATAATACACAGTAAACACTGCCAACCCCAGAGCCAATCCACCGAGCTTACCTGACTTTCCTGCCATCAGGGCAAGTGGTGGACCAAAAAAGATAAGAATGACACACAGTAAAGGCAATGAGAGCCTTCTGTGGAGTTCAAGTTGTAAGGATACGGCATGAGGCGCTTCTGCCTTCTTTATCTCCTTCAGAAGCTCAGAAGGAGTAAGCTCTGCCTTCTTCCTTGATGGAGCGTCCGATTCAAGTCTCAGGATTAAATTATATTTCTCGAAAAACAATTCAGTCGTGCTCCCTCCCCTTGCAATATGGATATATCCATCTTTAAGGTACATACTTGTATTAAGCCCTTCTGATACAGAGATCTTCCCTTCCTTTGCCATCAAAACCCTCGGTTCATTCTTATTCCGTCCATCATATATAAAAATGCCTGAAATTGTATCAGCAGATGGCTTTTCCTTAATGATAATCACAATATCTTTGAATGATGTATTGAATGTGCCTGCTTCAATCGCAAGAGGAGTACGAGTTGTGATGATAGTTGTGATTATATCCCTGAGCCTTACACTACTTTTCGGCCCTAAATAAAAACTCACCGCCATATTTAATAAAAAACATACCACACCGAGTACCATAACAGGTTTGGATATCTCCTTAAAGTCCATGCCACTCACTCTGAGGATTATAAGTTCGCTGTCAAGATTGAGACGTCCATAAACAACGAGTGTGGAGAGAAGAAATGCCATGGGTATGGT
>VGWZ01000274.1 GCA_016873595.1 Nitrospira sp. | reverse complement strand
ATCTATTGCTTTGGCAAAGGTTTTTTCATTGCTCTGAAAATTTATGTCTTTAAACCTTCCCTGCATATCCTTAAGGAATTGAAAATAATCTTCTGGATTATTCCAATATCTCTTAATTTTCCAGTCTCCATTTTTAACAATTTCAAGTTTGTTGTAATACTTCTTTGGTTTTTCCCCTTTAATATAACCATCCCACATAATAAAAACACATCTATTTTTAAGATGCATTATTTTGGATGCTCCTGTATATTCAACCCCTTTAATTGAAGATAGGGTTACAAATATCTTTTTTATATCCTCTTCGTACTTATTAAAATTTATAGTTCTAAAATCTTCATCTTTCAACTGGTCAAAATAGGGATTAAGTTCTTTGATTTTTTCTTTAAATCCATTGATATCAAAATCGTTTACTGCATATCTAAAACGAGCGAAATTCCAAGTGGCAAGAATTAGAAAATAAGCCTCCATCTCAAAATTATTATTGATAAGACTAATAGCCATATTATAAAAACTACCTCTTTTTTCAATGGCGTCAAATTCCTTTGTCGCTTTGGTAAATTTTTCATCAGTTATCATATTTTACACCTCTTTTTACTTTAAACCCCAACGGGCCAGCGATTGCGTATAACGTTCCCGCTGCAAAAGAAGCCTGAAAGGTTTGGACGTAAGTCTTTTGCAGCGTGTTATCTGACAGTGCGGGCAAGCCGTTTTTTACCACGCTTCAATTTTTAAATTATCTATTGCATTAAAATGAGAATCCTGAGTGACTAAAGTAAGCTCATACTGTTGAGCAATCGCTGCAATCCAAATATCATTTTCTGGAAGGGGGTGTCCTTTATCTTTTAAACGATTTTTTATATCCCCATATCTCTTGGCAGTTTCTGCATTGCAGGAAAGTATAGTATTGCTGAGTGCAAACTCATCTATACGAGCAATGTTTTCTTGAATTTTTACCGATTTGTGAGCTCCAAAATATAGTTCTCCAATAACAATGCACGGAACAAATATTTCTGCCACATTAGCTATACGGTTATGAATCTGAGGGTCTTTGGCAAAAATGGAAATTACTATATTTGTATCGAGGAGGAATCTACCATTCACTTGCGTCTACCTTTTCACAGTTGGCTTCTATTGCTTTTGAGATTAGCTTCAAATCATCAACAGGAATGGCTCCTTCAAATCGTAGAAGACTTTTTCCTTCGACTCCTTTAGGAATTAAAGCCTTTACAAAATCAAGCACACGAAGCTGAAGGTTATAAGGAAGCTTATCGAGCTGAGCGATAAGATTATCTTTTATTGTTGTAGCTGTCATAAATGCACCTCCTCGTAATGATTTATTTTACCATGTCAGCACATTTTATGACATCCCAAAATTTTGGAGAAGGGCAAAGTCTTTGAGTGTTAACCTCAAGCTCTCTGTTATCTGCCGTTGTGGGCAAGTTTTTTAATAGACCTGTAGTTTTTTATTTATTTTGTTGCTCAATTTTCTCCATTAATTTTGCTTTGAATTCAGCTGTAATTCTCTCAGCTTCTTTTCGAGGTTCAACAGTGTTTGAATTTACAGTTACGTTTATGGACACCTTTTTGATTGCCCCCGAATCCATATACGGCATATTGCTACTTATTAAAATACCGACATCTTTCAATTCACCACTGGAGACGTTCTTCCTGATAAACCCCAAAATGAGCCAACCGTTGAAAAGAGATAAACTGAATAACGACTTGAACGTGTGACTTTAAAATTAAGAGATTTGCCGAGTTCTTCAGCTACATCAATGGGGTCTACTTTGTCAGTTTTTATTTCCAAGAAATCGTAGTTAGTATAATGTTTAGGTTCACTTCTCAGCATGGCTGCATAGTCTGCCGGACCGACACAGCCACCGAGGCATATCATAGCAACAATTATAATTAGGAAAAATTTTTCTTTCGCTCCGATATTGTTCATTTTTCCACCTTTCCCTGCCCGCA
>VGWZ01000273.1 GCA_016873595.1 Nitrospira sp. | reverse complement strand
TTAGTGTCTGTGTATAAAGTGCCAGGTTATTTGTCATTCCGCACTTGATGCGGAATCCAGAACCTGTTGAAAAGACTGGATTCCTGCCTTCGCAGGAATGACAACTTTTTTGGAAAATAGCAGTTTATACACAGATACTATTTATAGATGAACAGCCTTTTTCGGGTATTCCTGATATACGCATATCCAGGAAAGCCCAGAAAAGCCCACTAAAGCCTCATAAATATCTCCAAGCATGGGGCTTTTCTGGGCTTTAGTGGTCTTCAGGAAGTAATACTCGGATAGAAGGGAGAGAAATATGGCAGACAACAATATCGGTTTAGACATAGGATATGGTTTCACAAAGACTTATACCTCTGATGGTGACAGAATCTTCCCTACTGCCGTGACAAAGGTAGTGCCTCTTGCGACCTTCAGTGATCTTAAGCCTGTCATTGTGAACAATGAAAAGTTTCTGGTTGGAGACAACGCTCTCAGGGAAGGTAAGGGACTCATCGACACACGAACCACAACCTTTGTCAGGTCAAATGCCTGGGTTGCAGTACTGGGTTATGCATTAAGCCTGAACTCTTATAGTCCTGAATTGAATACGGGTGATGTAATAGTCCTCGGTATCCCTCCCGGCGAATACAGCAAAAAGGCATCTGAGGAGATATCGATGTCCATAAGAGAATCTGCAATCTCTTACGATAACGAGAGATATACTTTAGCCGAGAGTAATATTAAAGTCATTCCGCAGGGCGCAGGGATATTCTTTTCATATATTATGGATAATCATGACAACTTCAGGAAAAATGTTGCAGTCATTGACATAGGTCACTATACAATAGATATGCTGTTTTTCTCAGGAGGCAAGTATATCGAGGGTGCAACCAGAAGCAGCCAGATTGGTATCTCCTTGATACTTGATGACGTTTGCAGGGCATTCTACAGGAAGTACAGGCTGTCTATTCAGCATAAGGAAGCGTATAGACTCGTGACCCAGGGTAACATAACCATATTAGAAGAACCTTATACCATAGACGACATGAGCGACATAGTCTTACCTCATGCCTCACAGATAATATCAATTATTGATGGATTCTTCGAGAATCTGCCTAACCGACCAGAGATCGGGATTATCGGTGGAGGAGGTGTAACAAGCCTCAGGGGTTTTGTAAAACTCAAATACAAACTTCATATAGTAAATGACCCTATCATAGCAAATGCTGTGGGATACTGGTATTACGCAAGGGGAATCGTGGGTTGAAAAAGAAATACAGGATATATGTGGATACAAAGAGGCATAGGGATATCTATGAAAAACTTGAAAGTGTACCAAGACCCCTTCGTGGAGAGTTCATAAGGACCGCCATCAGGTTTTTCATGGACAAAACAGACTCAATGAACAATCTTAGAACAGAAACTGCGGGGAAGACAGATAACTCTTCCCGGAAATCATTTTCAGATGTGTTTGGTTGAAATATTCTTTCTGTAAAAATAGTATTGTATTATCAGCTACTGTCAGGTTGTTCTTCATTTCTTTCTGAAATATTGCGACGATGGACTTCCTTGATAATGCAAGAGTCCACATAGGAATAGGGATTTTAAGCAGTTTCAGACATATCCCACTTTCTCACAGTTATGTGCAAAGGTATCACTTCCTGATATCTGTTCAATTCCCATTCAAGCAAACACTGCAGGAGAAGATAGGGGTATTTCTTTCGATTTGAATAACATGGATGTCAAAATTGCCAAGGCGTTCAATGCGTGGAGAAATACGAGTTTCTTGGAGAAATTTTGTGGGACGGAACATTATCGTGACGTCAGATTATTTATAACACCTACGAACAGAGAGTCGCAGAGGTTCTGAATTTTTGTTGAATACGATATCAAGTCAACGCCCTTTAAAGCGAGTAATAAGTGCGGACGACAGCCACAAAGAGAGAATTTCGCGATTTGTTGACTATTGTTGAATACCGGATAAATGAAAGCTGTAAAACACAGAACG
>VGWZ01000272.1 GCA_016873595.1 Nitrospira sp. | reverse complement strand
TGTTTTATGATAGCCCTGAAATTCAATATAATGTTGGGTTGGCACATCATAATCTCGGTAATTATAAGGAAGCAATTGAGACATATAAGAATGTATTGCAATCAAAGCCCGACTGGACTGGGGTACATTATAACCTTGGTGAAGCTTATTTAGCTCTCGGAAATCGAATAGACGCATTCGATCAGTACATGATATTAAAAAACCTTGACTCTGATTTAGCGCATAAACTCTATAGACTTTTCAATCTCTATAATTTAGATGTATGCCTTGGTAATGCATAAGATCTTCTGTGTTTATATTAGCCTTAATCAGTTTTTTGATATCCTTCGGCTTGAATGTATCCTTTTCTGTAACGATTGCAAAGAGTGGAATTTGGACAGACTTAGAAGTGTTGATTGCAAGATTGACAAGTTAAATAAGGCGCAAGGGAAACTAGCCCTTAGAAACCCTACAGGGTTAATCCTTGTCGCCTCGATTTTGTTGCTCTGTGCGCTTTAGACTTTTCATAAGTTGTCTTGCTTTTGATAGATCAATTTCATAGCGACCCTGAAATGAACGAGCAACTTTTATCGCTTCTTGAATATCGCCATGATAAAGAATTTTGAATTCCCTTTTTTCGTATTAAATAATCATTAAATCATCAGCTTTGTTTAATGTATTTTTATTGATAGATATAAAACCTGATTTCTGAGCCGTTGTTTTTACACTTATTTTCCTTTTGGTTGAATCTATTACATCGAATCCATTTTGATTTACAACATGCGAAAGTGTGCCGTTAGTCCAAAGCGCACATTTTAACTCGCCAAGCCTACCAATAAGATGCCGTGTCTCTGTTGGTTTGTAACCAAATACATTAGCTTCCAGTTCCAATATTTCCATATATTCTTCATAGAGCTTTTGAATTTGCTCTCGCCCCATTGCACTGCTCGTAACTGGCGTACCCTTGTCAGTTTTTGGGGATGTTTTTGGATGTGCCTCATATAAACGATATTTGCCGTTTTCCCATTCCCCAACGATTGTATCTCGCGTAGTCCCTTTGGCTCTGGAAAGTATTAGACCCGAATATGGATAATTCTTGCCAACATATTTGTATTCGTTGCGATTTATCATTATGAAAATATGTTTGCTGAAGTCAATGCCTTTATTGATCCTGTTATAACAATAATCAGGCGGTAGCACACTATTTCTGTTTGTGCCAAACTTCTTGAAAAGCATATCCTTGATTTGTGAAGATGTCAGGATTTCGCCTTCATGGCCATTACACACGGCAACTATTTGATCATAGATGTTCATTTATTCCTCTATATCTTTACAGCATGGAATTCACCGGACGCATCAGCACTCCGTTGAAATGACTCGTTAGGGATTATATTTTATTGCACAAAAGCAAGGACGGCTTTCATAGAGAAGACAGTTTTTTGATAATCAGCCTCCTGACTATATGATTTAACATAAAATAGTAGCCCCTCTTTTTCCCACACGTATCTTGGTTTAATGCGATCGGCAAGGTGACTGACCCCTGCTTTGTCTCCAAGATCTTTGTAGGAGGAAACTTCAAAGCATTGTTTTCTTTTTATTTCCCGCACCCAGCCAAATACTCCCATGCGCAAGGATTGATTTGAGTTGTTTTTTTTAAGGCTATACTGACTAGTTGACTGGTTGGGGTGATAATAGCAACCAACGGAAGAGCAAAATCGTATTACGAAATCACCCAAGGTTTCCATATCCCTTAACCTCCAAGATAACCTTACTTTTCTTCTAAATTACCCAAAAAATTGATAATTTAAATTGATCCTAACAATTATTATACAAACTTCCTTTTTTCTCTACTGATGACCTCATTATAGCACAGGAAATGATTTAGGGTAGACGAAAAATGAATAAAAACAATACCTCTGATTTGGGTGTATTTCTTATTTCTTGGTAATAAGGACTAAAGGCGAAAATCGTATAAGACTGGAAAGTTGCACTTGTTGATTTCAGAGTGAACTTTACTGA
>VGWZ01000271.1 GCA_016873595.1 Nitrospira sp. | reverse complement strand
GTCGCAATCCCTTTTTAATCAGGTCTTCTTTGTTTCACCACCCCCTATTAATATTCTGTAAAACCAGTATTTTCTGGCTTCTACCGTACAGAATTTCTCAAATATAATAAGCAACCTATTTTACCTCCCTGATAACGGGTCTTATTGTCATGCTGAACTTGATTCAGCATCTTGTGTTAATTCTATAGTATAAGATCCCGAAACAAGTTCGGGATGACAAAGCACGAAAAATTGTCTTCTGTTTTTTCACTCAATAAAAATCTCAACTCCATTTGGTACCCTGTCTCCACATCCCATTATGATTACTTTCTCTTCTGACGGTAAAGGATAAATCCTCACATCGTCATTCTTTTCATCAATAATCCTGTTTAACTTTTCCTTGAGCTCTAAAAGCGTTTGCCATGTTAAAGAACAATGAAACACAGAATACTGAATATGCAATCCCTTTCCTTTTATAAGCTTGAAGACCCTTGACAATCTTCTGGGCTCGGTAATATCGTAGCATACAAGATAATTTGCCCTCATCTTCTTAACTCTCTCATCAACTCAAATATCTCATCAAGAAGTTTCTCGACTGTATCAAAAAGCTGTTTTCTTCTATTTTCAAACCTGTGGATTATATCCCTTATACCGTCCCTCGAAATAGACCAGCCAGACTGCTCTCTTACCATGTATCCCTTTTCTCTCGCAGCCCTTAAGAACTGAATACTCTGCATCTCAATTTCTGGCTCAAGTATATGACACATATCAAGTGCAAGACTAAAATTGTGTCTCCTGTGCAAAACTCCAAGGTGCGGATCAATATCTGCTTTCACTATACACCCGATGACCATTTCTCTGAATAGATTACTCACTACCTCATACGCAACTTTCCAGCACTCATCTTTAGAAGGTTTTAATAAGTCAACAATCCTGCGATAATCTTTTTCCCTGAAACCATTCACTACAAACAACCCGGCAACCCTTTTTGATAGTCGTTTTACAACGTTAATCTGAGCTTCCTTCCTCTTTGCATATAACCAGCCTTTAAATCTTTCAATGTTTTCCTCTGCCTCAAGAAATACCTTCTGTTCTTCATAATGTCGTGGTAACTGATGGTTATAAGGAATGGCAACTGCAACCGCATCCCCTCTGTGACTCATAAAAGTTACAGGAATATCCTTGTCCGTGAAAAGGGTTATAACTCCAGCCTCAAGTTTAAGGTTGCCTATTATGACAACTCTGCCAACAAGCCTTGCAGGTATTCTCCTTCCAGATCTTCCTTCTTCTTTTACCCAGATAGAAGGACCATCTCTGAAAACTCTCAATCCCCTGTTTTCATTCAGGTATAATGTCCTGTCCATCTACAATCCTCGTCGCTAATGCTCTAACTTCGTTTACCAGTTGAGGCCTGATACTCTTAGCCCAGTCTTCGTAAAGAGGATAGAACCTTTTTCTGCTTCCTTTCTTGAGATAACAGCCCGGCTTTTCATCTCCTTGAGCAAAGTCTCTTGCAGTAAAAGCTCTTTCTCTTAAAAGTTCCCATACAAACCTGTCAACATCGGTCCTGTATAGCTCAACAAGATCACAGGCAAGTGACTCTCTGCCATAATCAAACTGATGATAAAAACCAATTGTAGGATCAAGACCGATAACTTCTATCTCCCTTACAATTTCGTAATGGAGCAATGTGTAACAGAGAGAGAGCATTGCATTGACAGGGTCTTCAGGAGGCCGCCTGTTTCTCTTCTTGAATTTGAGGGATTCAGGAAATAAAGCTGTATATGCGGAAAAATATGTCGCTGATGCACCACCTTCAAGTCCTCTGAGAGTTTCCATTTCAACAGTCCTTGTGTTCAGCGTTTCAAGTATCTTTTCAAGAACACCTGATGCATTTGTCATCGGGAATCTCAAATCAGGTCTGTTCTCCCTGACCTCCGTCAAAAACCTCTTTTGGCTTTCGACTTTTCTTCTTACAATATCTACCGATATCTCTTTACTGAAGTCAGAAAGGGATTTCTCATATTGTTT
>VGWZ01000270.1 GCA_016873595.1 Nitrospira sp. | reverse complement strand
GTATTATGAATTCAACCCTTGGTTTTGCATAATACTGGACCATAAGTGAAAGCACACCGTAATCCTTTCCTCCTGGATTCGCAATTATTCGTTCTGCAACCTCCTTCTGGACACTGAGCGTCATGGATTCAAGATTTTCTCTTGCTTTAAGAAGTCTGAAAATAATCGGGGTCGTAATATAGTAAGGTATGTTTGAAACAACTTTGAATTGAGGAAGGTTCTCATAAGAATATTTCAGGGCATCTCCATGTATTAATTCCACGTTGTGATACCCGGCAAGTTCAATTTTCAGTTTTGTGAATAGCTTATCATCAAGCTCGATCGCAACAACCTTTTCCACTTTCTCTGCAAGCATCTTTGTAAGCCTGCCTGTGCCAGGGCCTATCTCTACAACAAGATCTTCTCCGTGAAGCTGAGCAACTTGTATAATCCTTTTGAGTATTGAAGGATCATAAAGAAAATTTTGTCCTAAATATTTTTTGGTCATTTCTTAATATTCGGTTCACCTCCTCTGACAGTACTAAGTATGATCATGCCGATAAGGAAAAAAGCAGCTACAGAAAGGATTGCAGGCCGTTGGCTCCCAAATGTGGTAGATATCATGCCAAAAATAAGAGGACCAAGAATCGCAGATGACTTTCCTACTAAAGAATAGACACCGAAATATTCTGCTTCTTTTCCCTCAGGAATAAACTGTATATAAAAAGCCCGCGTAGCTGCTTGAACTGTGCCAAGTCCAAGTCCTGCAACCGAAGCCAGCGTACAGAACTGGGTCTTTGAAGTAATGAAAAATGCAATAATTGCAACAGATGTCCACAAAAGGAGTGAGAGCATCACCACTTTTTTCGGACCCCATAGATCAATTGGCTTTGCCATTATGAATGCGCCAAGAAGCGCTGTAATCTGAACGATAATATAAAGCATAATGAGCTCCTGTGGTCTGAAGCCAAGGGTAGTAGCGGCAAATATGCTTGAAAAAACTATTACTGTGTTCACCCCATCTTCATAGATGAGATACGCGATCAAAAACTTTCTGAATTCTGTTCTTTTCCACATCTTTTTTAATGTCTTCAGGGTAAATGTAAAACCTTTCACTCCAGCCTGAACTGCTGAGAACCCTCCCTTAATGTCCCGGGGTAAAAAAAGAAATGCAGGAGCTGAGCACAGAGCAAAAAAGGATGCAACCATAAGCCATGTAAGCTCAAACTGACCAGCTCTTACTAACGGAATTGCACATAAGAGTGATAGTATAGAGCCGGCATAACCAACCCCGAATCCCCACGCTGAAACCCTGCCCTGATATTCAGGTGGCGCAATCCTCGGAAGAAAGGAATTATAAAAAACAAGTCCGCCTTCCATACCAAGATTTGCAATGACGATAAGTATAAATCCTTCAATAACCATTCCTTTATGAAGGAAGGAGAAGCTTGCAATAGCAGCAACACTTAACGCTGTATAAAGAAACAGGAATCTCTTTCTGAGACCTCCATAATCAGCAATACCTCCGAGAAATGGTGAACTTAAGGCTACAATTGCCATACTCCCTGAAATGGCTCTTCCCCACCACAAGTCCCCAAGCCCGGTCTCGTTCCCCACAATGATAGTGGCATAATATACAGGGAAGACAACAGCAGCAATGACAGCAGAGTAACTGGAGTTTGCAAAATCGAATAGCGTCCAACTTATGATATGTTTTTTATTCAGGTTCATTATTCGTGGCCTCAGTTAAATTATATCCTCAACGTTGCTGCTAATTTAATTGCCTCAATCATGCTTGATGGATTAGCAACACCTTTCCATGCAATGTCATATGCGGTACCATGGTCAGGAGATGTCCGGATGAATGGCAGACCAACTGTGACATTAACACCTTCCTCAAAGGCAATCATTTTTAGAGAAATGAGCCCCTGGTCATGATACATGCAAACGACAATATCAATTTCTCCTTTATATGCCTTATGAAAAATGGTATCCGGAGGATAAGGACCTGATACCGGAATCCCTTCTTTTTTAGCTGCTTCAACAGCAGGAATAATCTTTTTTATTTCCT
>VGWZ01000269.1 GCA_016873595.1 Nitrospira sp. | reverse complement strand
GCGGTCTACGACTCGTAGAGAATCCAGGTTTTTCTATAAAAAACAGAAGAACCCATTTCATTTTTCTGGATTCCTGCTGGAGTTTATCCCGCACTTCGATGCGGGGCAGGAATGACAATGAAAGACAATAATTGTCACTGAACTTGTTTTAGGGTCTTTTGTTAGGGATTCTGAAATAAATTCAGAATGACAGTAACAGTTCTTTCTATCATTATCTAAAATAGACCATCCTCGATCCACCAAGATGCAATGGTATTTCTGATTTTATTTCTTTGAGCATCTAATTTCTCCCTTCTATCATCTCCCTGAATCTTTTAAACAAAAATTCATTCAATCTATATCTTGCCACTTCTAAACAATTCCTGAATCTCAATAGTTTTTCGTGGAAGGGACTTCCTCATCTTGTTTGCAAAATAAAGCCATTTCAGCCTTCGTTCTATAGGCCATTTACGGTAGTTATCTAACTGTTCTTTACTCACTGTATAAGTAAATCCCTTCTCTTGATCTTCCATTATCTCTCCAGAATCATCTTAAGGTATTCAACATCTGCAAGGTCTTGCTTACGCCCTGAATTTTGTTTAAGCTTAATGAGGTCGTGGATTGAGACAGTAGGGATTTTTTCTGACTCAAGCTCAATTAAAACAGATCTACTCTTCAATTCATCATATGGAATCGGTGAATCAAAAACGATGTCAACTTCCCCGATAGGCAATGTCTCACTGTAAAAATTTATTGCCTTCATTCTCTTTTCCTGTATCCATGACTTTCTTTTAACCTCATCAGCAAGATCCATGGGATTAACCGGAATCTTCGGACGGTAACCCCAGTCAGTTAACTTTGTAACAAACTTACTGATGTTTTCTTGCTGTAGCAGTATCATTAAATCAATGTCATAAGTCATTCTTGGGACACCATGAAAATTGACTGCCAGCCCTCCTACTACAAGATAATCAACTTTCAGTTCATTAAGCTCCTTAAATATGATTTGGAAATCTAATTCCATTTATCAAAATCTCTCTATCATTTCCCTGAATTGTGTAAAAAGATAGAGGGCATCATTCGGTCCCGGACCTGCCTCAGGATGATACTGGACAGAGAATATCGGCAGTTCAACATGTCTCATGCCCTCCTCTGTATCATCATAAAGATTTTTATGGGTGAGCTTGACCTGTCCTTTCAGACTTTTTATGTCAACGCAGAAGTTGTGGTTCTGTGAAGTTATCTGGACTCTCTCGGTCGTGAGATCCATTACAGGGTGATTTCCTCCGTGATGACCGAACTTGAGTTTATACGTCCTTCCTCCCATTGCAAGTCCTAATATCTGATGACCAAGACATATACCGAACACGGGTTTTTTACCAATAAGTTTTTTGGTGTTCTCAATGGCGTATTTCACCGCCTCGGGATCTCCAGGACCGTTGCTTAAAAGTATCCCGTCAGGGTTCATATCAAGAATTTCCTCAGCAGGAGTTTCTGCAGGTACAACACTTACATCAAAAAGCACATCCACAAGGTTTCTCAGAATGCTGAGCTTCACTCCAAAGTCGTAGACGACAACCTTAACCCCCCTTTGCCCCCCCTTGGTAAGGGGGGGATGGGGGGGTGAGTTTTTCCCCCATTTCCAAACTTTATCTTTCCACGAATAAGCCTCTTTTGATGTAACTTCTTTTACGAGATCAATGCCCACGATGCCAGGATGCTGATTAACCTTTTCGAGAAGACCCCGAGGGTTGAGGTCTCTTGTTGAGATGACTCCAATCTGTGAGCCATGATCTCTCAAATGTCTTGTGAGAGCCCTCGTGTCTATGCCTTCGATACCAACGATTCCATGGTCTTTTAGATACTCAGCTAATGAACTCTTTGCCCTCCAGTTACTCGGAAAATCAAGGTATTCTTTAACCACAAATCCTTCGACCTTTGGGCCCCCAAAGGATTCTATATCCTCTGGATTTATCCCGTAATTTCCTATTTGTGAATATGTCATCGTGACAATCTGTCCTTTGTATGAAGGGTCAGTGAGGATTTCCTGGTAGCCTGTCATTGAGGTATTGAATACTATTTCACCTATCGTTTCACCTTCAG
>VGWZ01000268.1 GCA_016873595.1 Nitrospira sp. | reverse complement strand
ATCAGATAATTCTTTCATAGCAACCTTGCTTTTTTATATTCGGTTGAATAGTTCTTAACTAATGAGTACCGAGTTCTATTTTAACTTATTGATTTTAAATGATTTTAAAGTAATATCTTCCACATCTGATTTGTCATTCCCGCGAAGGCGGGAATCCAGTAAAATCAATGGTTTCTGGATTCCTGCTTCCGCAGGAATGACAGAACTCGGTACTCTCAAGTTCTTAACTGTAGCAGGCTTTATAACTGTTTCTCTTTCATGAGGAACCTCATCCACAGGCACGCTTCCAAACCTGCGCGGAAGCTTATAAAACTCCTCCTGTTTTGGAATTTCTATTTCAACCGGCTGAAAACCAAAGTTTTGCATTTCTTCTTTGTTCATCCCTCTGTCCTTTTCCCATGCCATAAAGGCCTGTCGAATGTTGTTGTTTTCTTTTGCCATAGACTCTTTACGCTACCTGGAGTGTCAGCCCTTCAATCCTCGATGCCCGCAACCTCTCAACTTTTACATAAACTATTTGTTGACCCGCCTCTTTATTAGCTTCAGAGAGTTCAATATTTTTTGCTGCAAGTTCTTTATCATATTCAGGAAGTAACACAATCATGGCATTGTCAGGTATCTTTTCTTCTATCTCGGGATGTTCAAGAATATATAATTCAAACTCTGTAGAAAGCTGCTGGTTTTTTCTGAACATTTCTTCTCTTGTCATCTCTTTATCCTCCTTAAATATCTCTCTTTATATCTTTCCCAGTTTTCATTTATATCAATATCAGCTAAAGTTAATGCCTCATTGAGATCTGCTGCTCCCAAAAATGTCTTTTCTTTACTGCCATCCGGATTTAATAAGTCTTTGTGAGCATATCCATGAGCAGTGTCATATCGAACAATAGGCGCCCATTTGCCTTCAAATAATGTTTCGTATTGAACTACAAATCCTGTCACTTTGTCCTTTTCAGTTATGTTCATGCCGTTTTCTGTCAATATCTGATAGCATGAAGACATAGGATTTTTTCATCATATCGTATTGTCCATCATAATTTATCTAATTTTGTGCATATTCAATACATGCAAGAATATCCTCTCGCTTAAGTGACGGATATTCTTTCAGCAATTCTTCAATAGTATCGCCATTTGCCAGCATATGTAGAATTTGATAGACGGATATTCTCGTTCCCTTTATGCAAGCCTGCCCGTGACAAATCCTTGGATCAACTGATATCCTTCCAAGCATTTTTACACACCTCCTTTTAACTGTCTTATTCTATATCAAAATACCCGATTTTTCTATAACTGAGAAAATTATAATCAGAAACTATTATATGCTTCATGAGACAAATTAGGTTTTTCCTGCACATACATTGGCTATGACTTGAAGATCGCCTTTAAGAAGAAGGAATAACTCTCAAACAAATCTTATAAGTCTTTGATTTATTATTCCCTATTGCCGATTTCATCTATTATTTCCTCTGCAATCTGTAAAGGGGTTTTATCATTTGTATTTATTATTATATCTGCCTTTTCATAAAATGGTTTTCTAAAATTCAAAAGCTCCTTTATTTTTTTGAGAGGGTTTTCCACTTGAAGCAAAGGGCGGTCATTATTACGGCTTGTCCTTTTGAGAATTGTCTCAGGTGATGCAGTGAGACAGACAATAACCCCATTTTTTCTCAACGCATTCATATTTTCCTGCTTCAATACAGCACCACCACCTGTAGAAATAATGATATTCTTTTTTTCAGAAAGGTTTTTTATCATCTCTGTCTCAATCTCTCTAAACCTCGGCTCACCAAACTTTTTGAATATGTCATTGATGGTCAACTTCCGAGATTTCTCTATCTCTGTATCTACATCGATTAACTTCATGTCAAGGAGTCGCGAAAGTTCCTTTCCCACTTCTGTTTTACCTGTTCCCATAAAGCCTGTAAGCACAATGTTTTTCAAATGGTATCCCTTTTCGTCATTGCGAGCGAAGCGAAGCAATCCCTTTCTTTTTGAGATTGCTTCGGCACACTATGCCTCGCAATGACACTCTTTCGTTTTTTTTAATTTTTATATTGTAGTAGTTACAAGACCAGAGGTCAATCTGTTATATT
>VGWZ01000267.1 GCA_016873595.1 Nitrospira sp. | reverse complement strand
TGGGATGTGTCCCTAATTTCAATTTCCAAATTTTGTCAAATTGCAAGGGTTTTTCAGCATGTCTGCCTCCTTTTAATGCAACGTTTAGGTTAAAAGACCTTTTAGTTCAGGTAACTTACTTGTTTGTGCTTAAATATTCTGTGCCCATTCTACCCAATTACTGCATTCCTTTTTTAAAAATATGTTCATCTCATTGAGATCATTTCTATTTTTTGTTCTTTTCTTCCATTCTTTCAATAAGTATCCAAAGCATTCTTCAGGCACATCTTTAGCCCAATCTTTGAATTCTGATTTTGATTCTTGTACATATTGATATATCCCTTTTAAAACTCCCATACAATAAAGCTTAGCTTCTTTAGCCATACCTAACTCTAAGTATTTAATAACCTCTGTATTATATGGATCCAATTCTTCTTCCATCATTTCAACTGCCATATCTTCTGGTGATGAATAACCATATCTGCTATGTCCTGAACGATCCCATAATTCCTTAACATCTATTCCATCTAAAGCTAAAAATACATCTTCGCAAATCTCCTCTAAATTTATATTTTCAAGTATTTGTTCTGCTTCCTTTTTAATCAGTTTTGCAATTTTTGAGTCTTTTTCTGACAAACGTATTAATATTTCTAAAGCTTCTTCTCCAGATATTTTTTTCAATATTTTGTTTTTCATTTTTTCTCCACTGAGCGAGAGAGTTCAGCCGCGGGCGTTAGCCCTTCCACTGTAACGACTTGCTACACCTTTTTAATTTCATAATCTTGACTTACTTATTTTTTATGCAAATATGTAGCTCCGATATCAAACCCTTCTTCAGGTGTTCCATAAAAACTTCCATTTGTAAATACGCATGGTTCATACTTCTCGTTGCTATATGTGTAGAATGCTAAACTCCATTCTTCTTCATTCCCAAAATATCGCAAACGACAAAGATGCGTTTGCGTCCCCGATAATCGCCTCAAATATTCTTCTCTTGTCTCCCTTGTGATTTTTAATAGTGATTCGGATGGTTCATCAGGTTCCTGATACGCATCAATATAGCAGAATATCCCTTTAAATCGAATATCCAATCTTTTATATCGCCCTGCATAATTCTTAGCTGCATATTCTTCAATTCTCTTTCGTGTCCGTTCTT
The DNA here is from genome assembly GCA_016873595.1 of Nitrospira sp. Taxonomy (GTDB): domain Bacteria; phylum Nitrospirota; class Thermodesulfovibrionia; order Thermodesulfovibrionales; family SM23-35; genus VGWZ01. The sequence goes on along the minus strand of VGWZ01000267.1, from coordinate 982 downwards.
GGACATCTTTGGGTATTTTCACGCCTCCTGAATGTGGGCGTCTCATCCATAATTTCATATCTCACCTTTCAGTTTTAACTATTCGGGTACATGAAAATTATTATTCGAGGTCTAATGTTATATTTTATGTTTATGCAATATTTAAGAAAAATCTTAGCTTAAGGATAACATATGGTAATTATTAACAGTCAATATTTTGGGGACTGAGGATTAGTAGTTAAAAGTGATAACTTGATTTTATAATCATCAGTGGGTTTAAAAACCAGCACTGTGAATCGTAGACAATCTATCCTTTAATAATGTATATCTTTTCTGTGGCTTGTTATTTCTGATGGCTATTGCGATGGCCTTTTTAGTTCCCACCAGTACAACCATCTTCTTTCCTCTTGTTATGCCAGTATAGAGTAGATTTCTCTGCAAGAGAACATAGTGCTGGGTTAGAACAGGCATGACTATAACAGGGTATTCACTCCCCTGGGATTTATGGACAGAGATTGCATAAGACAGGGTTATTTCAATTTAATAATCTTACTGGGCGTCACAATATAGTCCACGTGGGTATCAAACTCCTGATGGGGAATTTCTTCAACAATCTGTAAATCATGAATAGTGGTTACTACTGTGATTTTTCCGAATTGCTTTAAGAAAGTAGCAATCTCTCTGACTCCATAACCACCACCTTTTCCCAACCTCCAGCCTTCTTTATCAACCGCTACACAGCCAGTGATAATCAAATCAGGTTTTGAAAGAATTGAGCAAAATCCGGGTTGACGAAAATTACTGCTGCCTTTTTCCATTCCGCCAAGCTGGAAACCAGTTTAGCTGCCTGATTAGAACCTTCAAAATTTGGAATTCGATCCTTCAGAGGAAGAGGAAATCTGGCCGCGCCTCGTTCTTCCAGTAATCTCCAGATTTTTTCTCTCAGTACCTTCTTTTGCTCTTTTATATCCATGTCGAAGCCTTCCTGGCTATATGATTATAA
>VGWZ01000266.1 GCA_016873595.1 Nitrospira sp. | reverse complement strand
ATTTCTCAAGGTTTTCCACAATAACATCTATCTTCGTCTGAATGTCTTCTTGTCTCATATTTTCGCCAGTCTATTTTTAATGCCCTGGAGATGGAATCTTTTAATAAAGCTGATAGTCGGCTCAAAATCACAATAGGCAGAGATTAATCGGCTCACATAATTAGCTCTAAACGATGGATCTGCATCGTAAATCAGTTTCCCTGTTCTTAAAATATTATACTGAAAAATAAGACCTTGCCTGTTCATTTCTACAACATCAACCTCTTTCTTGAGAAGTTCCTCTATCCTGAAAGAAAGATAATCCAATTGATGTATCAGGTATCTTCCTTCGGGATACGGTTTTTTGAGTAATACTGCAATATCAACGTCACTCATGGGGCTTACTCTGCCTGATGCATGAGAGCCGAAAAGATAGGCTGCCGCTATGTAGGGATATTCCTTAAATAAATCATTAAGCCTTTCGGTCTCAAGCATTAACAGACCTCCAATAGCCTTAATCCTTCACAACAATTTTAACAGAATCAATAAAATAAATCCCCCGTCTGACCCTGACCTGAGAGCAGAGATATTAACCGGGAAGTGGAGTACAGGTAAATAGTAAAGCTCGCATAGTTGTTGGACAAATTTTACAGGATTTGTTTTAAATATAGTAAAATATAGCCATGAAAAAAGATATTTTGAAGAAAATCTATTTCCATGATGCCGATGACAGAAATCTTGAGGATTTTACATCCAGATTCCTTTCGAGTGGTCTCCTCTGGATTTATATAGCATTAAACCCTGAAAAACAATGGGAATTAATATTTGAAAACCTCAGCAAAAACCAGAGGGCAAAATTTATCAGCGAATACAACAAGGCATTTTTATTTACTAGGACATACAAAGAGTTTACCAAACTTTGTCTCGGCAAAACGATTACCCTCAAAAACCTCTTCCTGCCACATTCTGCAAAAACCTCCCCTGAAGGTTTTATAAAAATTAACCGCTCGGATGATTTGAGATGGAAAGAAGCATTAGAACTGATAAGCTAAAGTCTATTGTCCAATCAATCGATCGGGCTGCTAAAAAAGCAGGCATAAAAGACCTGCGGGTCATCCTGTGCGGCGGGCTTGCTACAATCGCATACGGGATGGAGGAAAGAGCAACCCTTGATATTGATGCAGAAATAGATGCTGACATCAAAACAATAGAAAGGCTTAAAAAAAATATACGGTTTCCTGCTGAGCTTTCTTCGGACATATCAAGGTGGAGCATGATAGATATCCCTGAGGGCTATAGAGACAGGGTAGTGCCTCTCGATAATGTGAAAACGAAAAACATAAGGATATTCCTGCTTTCACCTTTAGACCTGATAATCTCAAAGCTCAGGGTGTTTAGAGACAAGGACATTGAGGATGCTATTTTCCTTGTAAAAAAATTCGGGATTAAGAAATCTGACATCCTGAAGGCATCGAAACAGGCAATTGCACAGTCTCCTCCTTCAACAGAACTTCTGCGTTTCAAGAAAAGCCTACAGTACTTTTTAAAGCTTGCATATAAGAAATAACAGCCGCTGTCCTTATTTAAAGGGGACCCGTCCAGCAATCCTTCCCTCTATCCCTTCAAGAGACAAGAGAATTCAGGATACCTACAGCTTTCTGCGATAGTTTTGCTTACAGAAAAGTGGAGGAGGGAAGACACACACGTTTCTCCTTCTAATGGCTTACTCTGTGCAGATATTTGGCTCTATCTTGATCATTAAAAAAGATTGGTTGTTTTTGATTGCCACGCACAATCACATGATAAAATGCTCCTGGAAATTCAATGCGGGGCGATCTTGCAATAGACAGAACTTTACCATTTCAGATGCATAAAATCAAGCCTGACCCTACTAAATACTAAATACTAACTGCGTTTAATAACCCTCGTGCAAAAACAGCATCACCTGTCCTGCTCCGTGAGAACATCTCCTCATGGTGAACACCTGTTACTTCCTCGATTGCCTTTAGTATTGCTTGAAGCGATGGTTTCCTGATCGGCCTATCAGTATCATCAACCCTCTTTTGTACCTTCTTTAAGAAATTCTCATCTCCCAGTATTTGCTGATCCAAAGTCTTGTAAAATGTTTCATCTTGCTCTGTACCAAGTG
>VGWZ01000265.1 GCA_016873595.1 Nitrospira sp. | reverse complement strand
CGGACTGAAAAACCTTTCTCACGGGCTTCTTCTTCAAGGTTAGAAAAGGTCTCTTTCTGTTTTTTCTGGGACTCTTCTATTATCTTGTTTTTCTGCTTTTCATATTCTTTTGAATCAAAGACCTTTGGAATTTCAACCTTCAGCATCTTGACAAGGTCTTCCATATCCTTCTGGAATAACACTGCCTTCCCAGGGTCAAGAGAAACTGTCAAAGGCACATCGGAGTCCTTAAAATTATAGACATAGCACCAGTCCTTTGGTACTGGTTCGTCCTTTGCCTTTTCTGCAAGAATTGACCTGATCGTCGTCATCTTGCCTGTGCCGTTTTCACCTAAAATAAAGATATTAAATCCCATGCTGTCAAGACTGAGACCAAAGTCAAGAGCATTTAATGCCCTTTCCTGACCTACAGTCCCTGTAAAAGCTTTAAGCTCATCAGTCGTCTTGAAAGAAAACACATTGGGGTCACAGTGCTTATAAAGCTCGGTCACACTTAATTTATTGGGCATGATTACCTCCGCATTATCAAAAATAATTAAATACTAAATAGTGGACTATGGATGTTAAGTATAAAATAAAAACTGGCCCCTTGTCACTGTTTTTCATGCTCGTTGTTACGGAAATATCATTTATGCACTATTTGTAATAATCATAATTGCACATTTTAATTCATTTAATTCTTTGGTATATATTTATAATCTCTTCCGTCATTCTCCGGCTTGACCGGAGAATCCAGTTCTTTATTCTGGATTGCCCGATCAAGTCGGGCAATGACGGTTTATGTATAATTTTATGGCCTACAGTAGATGTAAAAGAATGATTTTTACCGGAACATGTTTTTCATGCTCTTGGATGGTGCTTTTCATAAACCTTCTTTATCCTGTCAGTTGTCACCTTTGTATAAATCTGGGTTGTTGATATATCAGAATGGCCGAGCATCTTCTGTACTGATCTGAGATCAGCCCCGCCTTCAAGCAGATGTGTAGCAAAGGAGTGTCGTAATGTATGCGGTGAAAGCTCTATGCCTCGCTTCCTGCCCAATGCCTTTATTGTCTGCCAGAACCTCTGTCTTGTCATCGGCTTCCCTCTTCCTGTCACAAAAAGATACGGAGACTGCCTCTTTTTCAGAATCTCCTGCCTTTGCTGGTTTATATAACCTTTGAGCTTTTTTATCGCCCGTGTATTAACAGGTACCACTCTTTCTTTTGAACCCTTTCCTAAAACCTTTAAAAACCCTGCCTCTAAATTCACATCCTCTTGTTTAAGTGACACCAGCTCGCTCACACGCAGGCCTGAGGAATACAATAATTCAAGCATTACGAAATCCCTTATTGTCATAGGCCCAGGGTGAGCGAGCGATGAGTCACCTTTCAGGAAGGACATGATTTCAGAAATACTGAGTGCTTTTGGAAGTCTCTCCCACTTTTTCGGTGCCTGCATGTTTTCTGACGGGTCTTCCTTTATCACATTCTCAATAATGAGATATTTGCATAAACTCTTGATTGAAGATATACTCCTGCAGATGCTCGATACAGAGTATCCCTCATTCCTGAGCCTTTCAATAAAATCAATTATGTCTGCCCTGGAGAATGAAACAAAATCTTTGTCTCTTAATAAGAGAAATTCCTGAAACTTTGTGAGGTCTGTCGAATATGCTATAATAGTATTTCTCGATAGTCCCTTCTCTACCGACACATAGGTGAGAAAACTCTCAAGCTGGTCCATAAAAAACTCCTATTCTGGATTATATATCTTCTCCATCTCTTCTGTATAACTCCCGTCTTCCTTATAGATATAAAGTGGCTTATCTACCTTCATCCCCATCCTTCCTCCCTTTACAGATTCCAGCAAAACCATCTTTGCTTCTGATAAAAAATGCGAATACACAAATCTTAACCTTTTGGGCTCCAGATCTTTCTTTTTCAAAAGCTCCATGAGTTCTGAAAGCCTTTGAGGATGATACACAATGCAAAACCTGCCTTTTGCCTTCAAGAGATATGATGCCGCATTGACAAGCTCATGAAGTTTTAGTTTTATCTCATGTCTTGCGATTGCCCTTTCTTCCTCTGTACTGATACGACCACTCTTCAGAATCCTGAAAGGAGGGTTTGATACAACAAGGTCGAAAGA
>VGWZ01000264.1 GCA_016873595.1 Nitrospira sp. | reverse complement strand
GCCGGCTCCTTCAAGAGACACTGCTCTCTTTTTTATAGAATCATTCAGCTTTACAAGTTTAGAAGCAACAGATAAGTAATCTGAGACCCGTTCTCTGCGCTCCACAAAGGGATTTCGATTGTTTTCATATACCAAAACTGAAGAACCAACGATTATTATTGCACCTGAAAGGGCTTTTTCTAATATGGATAAAAATGCTTCTGTCTCGAGCCTTATCCTTGTCTGTCTCTGATCATCAAATGGTCTGTTATAGACGCTTGTATCAAGATAAACCTTTACTCTATCTTTCACCGTCACACCTCCGGCACCGAAAAGGATACGCCTTTCTTCAAAAGGTCCAATATTTTTTCAATCTCGCTATTAGATAATCTTGCCAATCTTCTTCTCCAAAACAGATGGATAGGTTCTCTTTATTGACTCTGTCCTCTTAATAGCATCCTTCCATCTCTTGTCCATATCGCTCTTATGCTCATAATAGTATGAAAGTGCATCATGAACTTGAGGAAGAGTAAGATGAGGCAATGCAATGATAATGTCTTCTGGCGACATTCCCATAACCTCGTATCTAATAGCTATATCCAGAACACGGATTCCTGTTCCTGAAATAATAGGTTCACCACCCCTTATTTTTCTTTCAGATGTGATATAAGGATGCTTAACCTCTTTAACCAATGTGCTCATATATTTCACCTCCCATATATTGCTTATGACATATTCTATATCAAAATATCTGCTTTTTCTATAACTGGAGATATCATCACATTCACATCACTCCAATACTTAACCTTCTGTTACTTTCACTATAGAATCCCTAATTACTTTAAGCAACTGATTCAGGTTCTGCTTGCTGATGTTTAATGGCGGCATAATGACTATGACATTTCCAAGGGGTCTGATAAAAACTCCATTGTCTCTTGCCTGATATGCGACACGCCATCCCATCTTCTCTTCCCAGTCATAAGGTTTTTTTGTCTTTTTGTCTTTAACCAGTTCTACACCAGCCATCATTCCTACATTCCTCACATCTCCAACATGCTGGAGGATTAAGACATTCTTGAGCCATGCCTCAAGAATCTCGATTTTTCCTTTAAGAGTTTTTATCACTTCTTCTTTTTCGAATAAATTAAGACATGCGAGGGCTGCTGCACATGCAAGGGGATTTCCAGTATATGAATGGCCATGAAAGAATGTTTTTAAATCTTTAAACTCTCCTAAAAAGGCATTATAGATCTCATCTGTTGATATGGTTGCTGCAAGAGGCATATAGCCACCTGTAATGCCCTTTGATAAACACATTATATCTGGCATGGCATCTTCATGTTCACAGGCAAACATCTTTCCAGTGCGACCAAATCCTGTTGCCACTTCATCCGCAATCATCAGGATATTGTACCTGGTGCATAATTCTCTCACACCTTTAAGATATTCCCGAGGAGAAGTTATCATACCACCCGCTGCCTGTATCAGGGGCTCAATAATCAGTGCGGCTATCTTGTTTGAACGAGTTTTTAATATTTTCTCCATCTTCTTAAGACACGCAAGCTTACATCCCGGATATTCTTCGCCGAGTTCACATCTATAGCAGTACGGTGAAGGAGCCTTGTATGTTTTGAATAAAAGCGGTCCGAATGCCTTATGGAATATATCAATCCCTCCCACGCTCACCGCACCAATTGTATCTCCGTGATATGCATTATTGAGAGACACAAAGGTATTTTTACCATCAACTTCCTTGTGTCTCCAGAACTGAAATGCCATTTTAAGGGCAACCTCTACAGCAGTCGAGCCATTGTCTGAGTAAAAGATTTTAGTAAGGGGGGGATGGGGGGGTAGTGGAAAAGACTTCTGAATTATCTGAACAAGTTTCTCCGCCAGCTTTATCGCTGGGATATTACTTAACCCAAGTAAAGTGCTATGTGCAATAGTATCAAGTTGCTCCTTTATCGCATCATCTATCTCTTTTTTCCTGTGACCGTGAATATTTACCCAGAGCGATGAAACACCATCAAGATACCATTTGCCATAAATGTCTTTTATAAAACAGTCCCTCCCCTCGGCGATGATGATTGGCTTGTCTTCAAGCCATTCTTTCATCTGTGTAAAGGGATGCCAGATATATTTCTTATCAAGCTCTTCAAGTC
>VGWZ01000263.1 GCA_016873595.1 Nitrospira sp. | reverse complement strand
ATTGCCAGATTCTCCATAAAGATAATGATTTTGGACTTATCGCCAAACATTCACTGTTAAAACTTTTCGATGTGGTAAAGAAATAGAGGAATAAGATTAAAACTCTATGCAGATGGCTAAAGTTTGTGAAGCGCAATTACTTATTTTCTAAATTTTCGTAGATACTACTGAATTGATCTAAAGCTCCTTCAAGGTTTTCTGCAATTTCTCTTGCAAGTATGTCAGGGTCCGGTAGATTTTCGGAGTCCTCAAGGCTTTCATCCTTCAACCAGAATATATCAAGGCTCACCTTGTCACGCTGCATAAGTTCATCATAACTGAAGGCTCTGAAACGCTCATTTTCTGCTCTTTCATGTCGGTTTTCTGGATTGTAGCATTTAATAAAGTCCTGTAGTTCCTCATACTTTAATTGATTTGTTTTTAGTGTGAAGTGTTTGTTTGTTCTAAAATCATAAATCCAGAGCTTATCTGTCCATGGCTTTTCACGCGCTGGTTTTCGGTCGAAGAATAGAACATTTGCCTTTACGCCTTGGGCATAGAATATACCTGTGGGGAGTCTCAAAAGAGTGTGAACATCGCACTCGTGAAGCAATTTTTTTCGAACAGTCTCTCCTGCGCCACCCTCAAAAAGCACATTGTCAGGAGCTACAATAGCTGCTTTTCCGTTAATTTTCAGAAGCGATTTTACATGCTGAAGAAAGTTTAATTGCTTGTTTGAGGTTGTAGCCCAAAAGTCTGGCCTTTCATAAATTAAAGATTCTCTATCAGCTTTACCCTCACCGTTTACTATGGTAATACTGCTCTTTTTCCCAAAGGGTGGATTGGTGAGAACTATACTAAAATGTTCATTTGGTTCAGAGATTAAACTATCTCCGCATTCAACAGGAGCTTCAATCCCATGCAGATAAAGGTTCATAACGCATAATCTGACCACAGCATCCACAATGTCTTTACCTTTGAATGTTTCATACTTCAGTTTTCTTTTTTGTTCCTTATCGAGCTTATAATTTTTGACAATATAATCGTGTGCAACAAGTATAAAGCCACCTGTTCCACAGGCTGGGTCACAGATGGTCATTCCCGGTTCAGGCTTCATTACTTCTACCATGGCTTTGATGAGCGGTCTTGGCGTAAAGTACTGTCCTGCACCGCTCTTAATATCCTCTGCATTCTTCTGCAAAAGCCCTTCGTAGATTTCTCCCTTCACGTCAATATCCATTCCAACCCATGTTTCCGCATTAATAAGTTCAATGAGGCGTCTAAGTTTCGCAGGGTCCTGAACCTTGTTCTGAGATTTTCTAAAGATTACTCCAAGCATGCCTTTTCCCTTGCCTAGAGTCTCAAGGATATGCCGATAATGGACTTCCAGTGCGTCGCCATCCTTATCAAATAAGCTCTGCCAGTCAAACCCCTTGGGTATTATAGATGGCTTGTTGAAAGGGGGCTTTGTCTGTTCATCAGCCATCTTCAAAAACAACAGATAGGTCAATTGCTCCACATAGTCGCCGTAGCTTACTCCGTCATCGCGAAGGACATTGCAGTAATTCCATAGGCGCTGGACAATGGTTGAAGATTCGTTAGCCATTTAAGATAATATCCCCTATGATTTCAGGTTGCGTAAACTACCTCACCATTCCTTGCGTAGTCGGCAATAAGCGAGGTTTCACTTTCAAATTCTTCAGGGGTTAGCATAATAATATCAAGAGGAATCATGAATTTTTTTATTGTTGCAATTTCTGCATCCTTAATTAGATTTACCCTTTTAAATATGTCTTTTTTACGAAAATCTTCCGATATAACTACAATATCTATATCACTTTCTTTGGATGCTTTCCCCATGGCATGAGAACCAAAAATAATAATTTTTGAAACACGTAGATTGCTTTTTTTCAAACACTCTCCAAAAAACTTTATTACTTTTTTAATTTTGCTTTTAGCCATTTCAATGTCTCCTTGCTCTTTTCAAGTACTGTCTTTGTCTTAGTTTTATTATAACCTAAATTGAGCGATTCTAATACTTTGTCATTCCCCGACTTGATCGGGGAATCCAGACGCCGTCCCCGCGAAAGCGGGGAACTATATATAAGGAACTGGATTCCCGTTTTCACGGGAAACCCTGGATTCTCTGGTCAAGCCAGAGAATGACACTTATTGGGTGAT
>VGWZ01000262.1 GCA_016873595.1 Nitrospira sp. | reverse complement strand
ACCCACAATCGTTATTTCGAATCAGTAGAAGACCTCGAAATAGCTTTGACTTCACATTTTGCAAAATGGGAACAGCCGAACAATGCCCTTAACGTATTATGCGCAAATATTTAAGACGCTTTATATATATCCTTTGATATTCTTTTTTTGATCAGGATAAAGTCTCAGCAAGGCTTCTTTGACATTTCTAAAGTTGCATGCCTTTACTATATCTTTGAACAAAACCCTGTTGGTCTTGGTTTTAAGCACTGCGATTACCTCCACGTGAACATGAAATTTTTTCGATGAATGTTATCATGGTTAATTACTTTCTTGAATGCCTGCCATAATGTTTTTTGGCTTCTCCAATGGACAGTGGTTTTTCTTCTTTTGCTGAAATGATATACGAATTTTTGGGTTCAAGTTTAATAATCAGATTTGCGTCAAGAGCGTTCGCTATCTTTTTAAGGGTTGAAAGTTTGGGCAACCCGTGGGTAAGCCCTTCTATCCTCGATACTGTTGACTGAGGTATGCCGGCTTTATGAGCAATCTCTCCCTGAGTCATTTTCTTCCTCAATCTCTGTTCAATGATGCTTCTTACAAGTTCATATTCAGGAAGAAGTTTTTCGTATTCCGCCCTGACGGTCTTGTCTTTCAAAAGTTCTTTTCTATGTTCTTTATAGGTCATATGCTTACCTCCTGTATAGTTTAACATATAGCATGCATGCTATAAAGTAAAAGGGGGTTCTCGCTATTGCTTTTCTGAGTTTCCACCGAGTGACTCGCCGCGGCGAGCAGAACTATGGGACTTTTGTACTTCTGACTTCTGCACTATGGAACTTTTGCACTTCTGCACTGTGTCCGCTTCACCAAGCACGGTTAAGTCTCAGATACAAAATTCAAGAAAGCATATATCGCTACTATCTATGGTATAATTGAGACAATCGGAAAGGAGGATTGTCCACGATGAAAGCTACATCTGAAAAGGTAAACCCTGAGGATTATATTCTTTCTGTGCTTTCTCCAGAAGACAGGCTTGATGCTGCATTCAAAATCGCAAAAGAGGCATTCAAAAAGACCAAATTGAACATGAGAGACATCGAGAATTCTGTGCAATCAATAAGGAGAAAGATCTACGGAGAAAAGAAATAAAGTAGTTATTGATACAGGTGTTCTTATCTCTGCCTTCGCCTTTGGCGGTATTCCTGAAAAGGCAATTAAGAAGGTTTTCCAATCCGCAGAAATATACGTTTCCCCTGAGTTATTAAAAGAGTATCGAGAAGTGCCTTTGGCCCTTGAGGCCGAGGGGAAGATTGATCACATACAATTAAAAGCGTTGATTTCCGGTATCGCTACTTTTGTCACAAGAGCCAAGATTGTTCATCCAATGAAAGGGGTGTCAGTATGCAGAGATCCAAAAGATAATATGATCCTCAACTGCTGTCTGTCTGCAGGGGCAGATATTTTAATAACAGGTGACAAAGACCTTCTCGAGATAACCAGCCTGCCATTCGACCTGAAGATTATAACCCCAAATGAGTTCATTAAAATTTAAAGAATAGAAGATTATTGTCATATCCTCCCACATTCATCACTGCACTTCCGAACTTCTGTTCATTGCAGATTTCCGAACTTTTTTGCTTCTGCACTTCTGCACTATTTTGCGGCATGGCGGATTTTGGGGCGGAGGAGGTTGTTTTCTGGATGAAGGTTTTGAAGCTGAACATTTGAGTCTTGATTTTGGTATAATTAAAACACTATGAATTATGTGAAAAAAGATTTGATAGCATTGTTATGAAAGAAGACCTTATCTATGTTTCCTACATTCTCACCGCTAAAGTCATTGATAGACCTCATACCCGATATAGATAATTACAAAATTACTTCAAAAAATGAAGATAGTGACTTAATATAGGAAAATAATTGCGAAAATATCTTTTTACCCAACAGTTTGAAAAAACTTTTACAGAGCTGCCTGATACTATTGCAGAACTTTTTGAACCCTAATCTGAGCGATTCATAGGTAATAAAAACATAGAAAAAATCACTTAGAGGGCGATAGATCCTTGTTATAATAGGTTTGCAAAACAACAAAAAAATATCACCCAATAAGTGAGGAAATTATGAAACAAAGAGAAAACAAAAGCAAGTGCAAAATCAGCAAAGTAGAGGTAACGGCAGATACATTGACAGGCAGAGGGGGGA
>VGWZ01000261.1 GCA_016873595.1 Nitrospira sp. | reverse complement strand
TCCTTTATTCCATATGCTTTTTACAATTTGAAGATATCTTCTGGGACCTGATGGTTTTACTCTTATAAACATGACACCATTATAATAAGCTTTATTGTAAGTTTTGTCAAGCTTTTTATGCTATTAATGGCACTATGTTTTAGCGGTTTTTTGAAATGCTTTTCTCGTAGATTGGCTTAAATACTATGTTTTTAATTTCTCTAATAGGCTCTTTTAGGTCGCAACTGTAGAAGATGGGTTTAAAAACCGCCAGAATAAAGTTCGTTATACCAGAAAACCGCATATCTGGTAGTATTTTTCGGAATTTGTGCTATCATAATATCAATTATTAACGCAGGATTCAGGTTTAACTTTACTTAGCTGACAATGTTCCGATAAACTCCGTAGAGGAGTGGAAATCATACTGCGTAATGCACTGAATGGAGGGTTTGACGAAATTAGGAACAACTGGTAAGTTAGTCCTCAAATTAGCTACCATATTGATATAATAAGATAACTGTAGTTTAGCAAAAATTTATAACCTATTGAAATAAAAAGAAAATTTTTAAAAGCCTTTTTGTCACCCTGAACTCGTTTCAGGGTCTCATAAGTTATTGATTTATAAGGTTTTTAGATGCCGAAACAAGTTCGGCATGACAGTTCATGGAGCACTATAATAATAGTGCTCCATTTAGAACATAAAATTTGCTAAACTACAGTAAGATAATATTAAATTGACAGGGCTAAAAAAGAATGCCAAGTAGTGACAAATTATGATATTATAGATGTCAAATTATGTAACTAATTACATATATTGTGGAGAAAAGGTATTATTCAAAATTAACAAATCATTCCTGATATGCTTTATAAATGTCTTCAAATATTGGGGCAACTTCAATAAATGAGTTCAATACATCTGGGTCAAAATGTTCTATCTTTGTCCTTGAGTCTCCTTTTGTGATTATCCTGAAAGCCTCTACATGACTTAAAGGCATTTTATATGGTCTTTTACTTCTCAAGGCATCATATTGATCACAGAGCATTACTATCCTGCCTTCTATTGGTATCTCTTCGCCTTTTAATCCTCTTGGGTATCCTCCTCCGTTCCATCTCTCGTGATGATTTAATGCAATGGATGCAGCCATCTGAATGCTCGGATACGTTGAACCTGTGAGTATTTTTTCTCCTATGAGCGTATGTGTCTTCATAATTTCGAATTCTTCAGGCGTAAGACTTCCTGGTTTGAGGAGTATATTATCAGGTATCCCCACCTTCCCTATATCATGCATCTGGCTTGCGAATGTGATTGTTTCAACAAAATCTTTTGGCATGTTCATTGCCTCTGCAATTCTGCCTGCATAAAGGCCCATCCTTGATATATGTGCCCCTGTATCGGTATCCCTGAATTCAGCAACTGCGGTTAAACGCTTTGCGACCTCCCTGCTCATATTCCTCACCATTATCAATGCATTATAGAGCTCCTGCGTTCTTTTCCTCACAGTATCTTCAAGATTATATTTGTAATCTTGTTCTATCTTTATCAGTCTTTTAAACTTGATTGCCTTTTCTACTATATACACAAGGTATTCATGTTTATACGGTTTGGTGATGAAATCAAAGGCGCCTTTTTTTATTGCATCAACAGCCATGTCAATTTCCGCAAAAGCGGTCATCAATATTACAGGGATTTCTGAATTAATGCTGTGAATTTTTTCAAGAAGCTCAATCCCTGTCATTACAGGCATCTTAATATCTGTGAGCACAATATCAATTTTGTCTTCCTTTACTCTATCTATTGCAATTTTTGGATTTTCACAGGCAACAACATAATATCCATGTTCATTTAATATTGATGAAACAGATTCAAGAATATAAGGGTCATCATCTACAACGAGAATAGTTGTCTTATTTTCTTGGTTCATTTATCCAGTATCTCTCTTATTTTTCTCAAAAGCGCTATTGGTGAAATTGGTTTTAAGACAAATCTAATCCTTCTTCTATAATACCTTTTTTATGTATCATATTTGCTGCATACCCGCTCATAAAAAGAGCCTTGATATCAGGTCTTACCTTCTTTAGCTCTTCATAAACCTCTTTCCCGCTCTTCTTCGGCATTATAACATGAAACAGAAAAAGTTCAATATTGACCGAGATCTCTATTTTACCTAAATTGAGCGATTTATTTATTTAAAACCATATTAATCAAGGTATTCTAAAGAAAATGCAATCACCCAATAAGTGTCATTCTCTGGCTTG
>VGWZ01000260.1 GCA_016873595.1 Nitrospira sp. | reverse complement strand
CGTAATAAAAAACACGCCTTTAGAGCGTAATTTATAAAAATTGAATTTTAAAGATGTAAAAAAATCTGTAAAATGGATTTGAAGGTATGGTTAGAAAGTATTTTTCAAAAACTTTTGCAAGAGGCTCATATTGTAGATTATAACCAATAATCGGTAGTGAATCATTTAAGCATTTAGTAAGAGAGAGGTGATTTCATATGATATCCTTAAGTATGGGTATCCCATGGCCGCAAAAGGGTGCAAAACTGTTTACCGAAGGCCCCTGGAAATTGTGATACTTTTAGGGGAGTCGATAATGAAAAGGTCGCCTCTTTTCGTGATCATTGTTGTCTCAGCCCTTACCGCGTACCTAGTGGTAGAAGGGGCTGAGTGGAGACATTTTTCTACCGATCTTGAAGGGTCATGGGGTCACCCATTAAAAGGCCCTTTGTCAAGAGACAAACGTCAGAGACAAACGTCTGGTATCGGAAAATATTAATAAAAATATTTTCCTTATTTTTTTCCATCCCTGAAAGTATGGCATAGCTTCATTCGCACCCGTTATTTCTATCTTCACGGTTGCAAAGATAGCTTAACAGCTATTCCGCACCAGTCACCCATCAGGATCAAGACTTATAAAAAGACAACAGCTCTTTTTCCTATAAGTCCCTGGTATCTCTTAATACCCCAGAAAATCTTCGGTTCCATGCCGTGTCCAATTGGTTTAATCACAGATCTTATGGCTCTAATGTCCAACCCTTTGTGGCTCACGGCATGGGCGAAATAGTATACCATACACCATCTCAATGACTTATATTTTAAGGGTGCGGCAGGTTCCCAATCAGGTCTTATGGTTTTGTACCAACCCCATTTCGGTTTCCCTGCCGCAGCCACCTTTTATCCAAATGCCCTCTTAGGGTTAAATACCTCCCGATTCTTTATCATGTAATAACATGCCCTCGCAATCTTATGAGCTACTGCCTTTATCGCAACCACATTATTTGTTTTTGCCATCTTTCTCTGATAATATCGCCGTACATATATATAGTTACGGATTGAAAGGTTTGCAGCCTCTACATATGCCCATGATAAATATTTGTTTCCGTTTTTGCTGTTTCCCTCTCCCTTGATCTTGCCGTTCGATATTCGGCTGCTTCTTACACAACGACAGTATGATACATAATTTCCTGCTTCGGGAAACCTCGCTACGTCTCCCGTTTCAAACATTATGGTAAGTGCCAGAATGGTTCCTATCCCTGGCGCCGTAAGCAAGTTCTTATATCCGACTCTGAGTTTTGCCTTCTTTAATACGGCCTTCTCTATCTCCTTGATGCGTTCTGTCAGAAAACGTATCGTTGCAATATTTGCCTTGCCGGCAATGGTCAGATGCTCTTGTTGAAAGAGGTCTTCAACCTCTTCTTCCTTCAGTCTCTTTATTTCGTTGCCCGGAATCTGTTTGCCGAGGTTTCTGCTTGCAAGATTCTTGAAACTCAGAATGTTCATCGTCCTCTGTCTGACAAGCTGTGAGCGCTTTCGCAGTAAATCTCTCACCGGCCGTTCCTCTTTAGGATAAATATATCCTTCCGGCAATATGCTAAGCTTTAACAATTGTGCAAGATGAAAGGCATCCCGTGCATCATCTGAATGCTTCAACCCTTCATACTGTTTGATCGCAGAAGGGTTGGCAAGATGCACCTTGTATCCATTGCCCATCAATCCGTCAACCAGCCAGTACCAGTTAAATGTGGACTCCACCACGATACCTTCAATCTTCTTTTTGTAAGGCTTCAAAACTTTTAGTACCTCGGAGAGTTCATTGGGCAATTTCTTCTGCAATACCTTCCTGTCGTCTTCATCCAGAATGCCGATGTAATTATTGTTGGAGTGTAAATCAATGCCGCCATAGGTTTTCATAAAAGCACCTCCTGTTATTGGTTTGTTGTAATTGTAATCAGCTTACAACAATCTTGAAGATGCCTTCTTTACAAGTGATTGTCAAATCACGCTGCGATGTCCGCAGCCTTTTATATGATTATCAGGTCTATTTTCTTAGCATAAATAAAAAGTCAAAATAAGAACCGTATAAACACTTCCCATTTTATTAGTAGGTAACATAATTCCCGGAGAGAGTCACTGTTACGAATAAGCGTCATTCTGCTGCGAAGTTGAAGAATGACGTGTGAAGGACTAAGCCGCTGCGCCAGATATGGGGATTCGAATAATTCTCTTGGAATTTTTTTTATCGAAGTGGATATGGTGTATGGTGGATTTGCCTTCTTTTGATCTGGATGAGACTATCCTGAGATGAAAACA
>VGWZ01000259.1 GCA_016873595.1 Nitrospira sp. | reverse complement strand
TCAGTGTATATGCCAAAATCTTGCTGTACATCCCTATACTATTTGGAGACTTTTCATCAATTGGTATAATGCTTCCTATCGCTTCTCTTAAGTGGATCTTCTCAAAAAAAGCTGCCAGTAAACTGAATCCACCATATGCTGTTATCTTTTTCTCAGTAAATTCAATCCCTACTTTATTAATTTCGATTTTTGTGGTACATTTTGAGTGCATATTTTTGTTCTCCTTTCGTTTAGAGTTAATTGTTTTCTAAGCTATTGATTCTAATACGAAAGGAGAATCTTTTTTAGATTTTATGAATATCTAACTGCATTATTTGGGTTAATGTTTTTGATGAGTAACCATTACCTTTATTGTGTGGTGTCAGTTTTTTGTCTTTTCTCTCGTAGTTCGCGGAGGCGCTCCTGGCGTAATTTCTTGCTGGTTTCTTTGTCTGGAGGAATAACTTGAGTAGTTGATTTTCTTGATATAGAAGGTATAGCTCTCTCTTCAGGTTTTACAGTTGGCTGAGCCATTACTGAGGCTGTAGCCGTTTCTCTAAGCTTCGATTTTGATGGATCGGTAACATTTAATTCTATCCTGTCTTCATCTCTCACCATAACAACCTTATCGTGATGTACCTCACTTAAAGTATAGCCGCTTAATGTGTTTCCTAAATGTAAAGCCCACTGTCTCTTTCCTCTCCCGGGTGTGCTATAAGGTGCTTTCAGATCTTCGAGATATGCAATCTTTACATCATCTGATATCATTGTCCCGTAGAGAATAAACTCAGGCTTTGGGATTTGTTTTTCTTCTGAAAGAATTTTCCTTTCCGGATGGAAAAGATTCTGCTCCGCTATTATTATGTAATCCGAGATGGAAGGAGTCTGGCTTTGAGCAAGTTCTTCTTTCTCTTCCTCTGTTTCTTTTGCTTCTTCCTGAGCTTCAACTATTTTTTTTGTAGTAGGGATAGGAAGAGAATATTTCACATTCACATTGAACAAGGGTAGAACAATATAAGCAGCCAGTATAGCGATAGCCACTGTTAATATGATATTCAGCAGGTTAATGTTTCTACAGAGGTATTTCAGTTTATTCATTTATCGTGTGCCTGTTATTGCTGATACATCTAATTTTATCATAAGTTCCCTCGGTCTCCTGTAGTCTCTTACCCTTGCGTCAAGCTCTTTTACTATAAGATATGGAGTCCTTGTCTCTATGGAGTAGAGGACGTCGCTCAGTGCTCTTGAATCAGGTGCAACTGCGTCGATACTTACATTTATGACCTTGAATTTACCGAGGTCTTCAGGTTTTCCAACACGTTCGCTGGATATTGTTCCGCCTCGGCCTGTTATGAAACCCTTAACCATATCTTGAAGGGTAGCTGCAGCGAGAGAGGGAGTCTGTCCCTCTATAAGTTTTGAAGCATCAGCCTTTTTCGTCTCTTTTAATGAGACGAGTTTTTTCTCCAGTTCGGGTTTCTCCGCAATGAGGGCGATGTACTTTTCGAGAGTCTTTGTCTTTATGGCCTGTTCATCTTTAATCGAGGATATTGATGACTGGATCCTTAAATATCCATACTGATATATCAACAACCCGAGAAGTATAGCCATGAAAGGCAAGCCGATTATCAATATCTTACTTCTTTTCACCTTTTGCTTTTTCTCCTTCAGCTTTCTGAATGCCCTCTAACTCCATCTTTATATTAAACCGATCAGCATTCATCCTTGCATCCCTGAAAGTTGGAGATGCGAATTCAACTTTTTGGAAGTATTGAGATGCCTCGAGTTTTGGCAGAAGCTCTGTTGCTGAAGTAGCATAACCTTCAACCGTAACAGTTGTATCTGTAATCCTTACCCTCGTGAGCCATGAGGTCTTTGGAAGGACATTTGTGAGTTCCTTGAGAAGATTCAGTACCAGTGGGCTTTTCTCCTTAAAATTGTTTATTGTAGAAATCTCACTGCTCAGTTCGTCCATCTCTTTCTTCAATGCCTCGACTTTTTTAACTTCTCCCTTTCTCAGCGATATCTGGCGATCGATCTCATTGAGTCTATTTTCTTCTATCCGAAGAGGAGCAATCATGTAGAGAATCCACAGAGCTATGATTGTGCAAATAAGGACTATTGTGAAAGCCATGGGCGTTTTTGATATCTCATGGTGACCTTTTTCAAGCAGATTTATCCCCTTTGCCTTTGGCCACAACGATTCAAGAACCCCTCCAATGGCAGCATAGGTAAGTTCTTCCTGCGGCTCTGAAAGCTTGATCTTTGTATCAGTCTCATTCAGTATCCTGACAGGGAGGCTCTGTAATTTCAGCATTTCT
>VGWZ01000258.1 GCA_016873595.1 Nitrospira sp. | reverse complement strand
CAGCTCGAATTGCTTAGGTGATTACTTAGAAAGAAACCTGGATTCCCTGGTCAAGCCAGGGAATGACATATTTTTTGTGTGTTTTCCATGAACAGACAACTCACATACATAATTGCGACACAGTCTCCAAGTCGGGGAATGACAAAGTATTAGAATCGCTCAATTTAGGTTATAAATTGGTAAAGGTTTACGAGCTTTTTAAGAAAATTAAAATACAACTTTCGCAGAACCAATGCTGATGCTATTTTGTCATTCCCGCGAATCCGCCTCAGGCGGAGGGAATCCAGAACCTTTTGAAAACACTGGATTCCGGCTTAAGGACTGCCGGAATGACGTAAAGATAATTTATAAACAGACTCTGAATAGTGATAAAGAAAAATAAAATTCTACTGAAGAAGGCTATATGGCGGTTGCAGGATATTATGGCGCAATGGCTGTGGTTTGTCTTCAATATTGAAAAGGAACGAATTGGTTATGACAAAGGACTGTTGACATGGTTGAGGTTAAGAAAACATAGAAAACTAAGAAGGCATATTCACATCTGTCTTCTCGATGTTTATCCAAAAGGCGGAAAGTTCGGCCGTTTTATGGCATTCTGGATAAATGAGAGAAGCCGTGTCTGTTCTGCATCTCTCAATGAGAGGATAGAAGAAGCCGATATTGTATGGATATATTCCCAGGACCCTTTGCCATCAGATGTTAAAGAGGAATTGCTGAATACCATAAAAAGATCGAGAGAAGGAACGAAGGTTATAAACCATCCGGATTTTTATAACTCCTATCACAGTGAGCATACGTTTAGAGCATTAGCGGAAGCTGGAGTAAACGTTCCCAGATCAGAGTTTACTGAGGAGGATATCAACAAAACCCTTGTTGTGTATAAAACTGTAGGACGGCATTCCGCTCCTAAAAATTTATCTTTGTTCAGAGGATCGATTGAGAGTTTCCAGCCCTTTGAGTTCATCGATTCACGAGATTCTGATGGTCTTTACAGAAAATACAGAGCCCTTTACATCAATGGCATCGTTTATCCAGATTATCTCTTGTTTAGCTCCCAATGGAATGTTTGCTGGTCATTAAAAAATCATGCCGACTTTACTTTCGAGATGACACCTGTTGAAATCGAATCCATACATATAGTTGCAAAAAAACTGAATTTGCAATTTTTTTCCATTGATTATATAAGAAGAAATTCTGACGGGCATCCTGTCTTTACAGATATCAATGTCTATCCTATGCCAATAGCATATGCAGAGATTATACATCAATATGGATATTATGGACGCTGGTATGAATGTGGCAACCCCCTGCGCTTTGGTATGCCCGAATCTTCCGGGCGCCCCTTCTGGGAAATATTCGATAATGCCATGGTATCTTTTGCCAATAAAAAGATGTAGTAACAGAGAGGTTTTATTTAAAGAATGAAAATTCTTCAGATCATTTATGAAAGTCCTGGAAGCCCTTTTGGCTTCGGCGGAGCCGGCGTCAGGGCATATGAGATTTACAAAAGGTTGAAAGACAGACATGACATTACCTTGCTCTGTTTAAAATACCCTGGTGCACAAGATGGTGACATTGAAGGATTGAAGCATGTCTTTGTCGGGACAGAAAGCAAAAGCCTTACAAAGAGTGTTTTATCATATACGATTAAGGCTGCAAAATTTGTGAGGAGATACGGAAGTGATTTTGATGTGATTGTCGAGAATTTTCTTCCCTCAACACCTTTTTTTTCAAGGTTCCTTACAAAAACTCCTGTTATTCTGCAGGTTCAGGGAATAATGGAAAAGCATTCATTAAAAAAATTCAATCCATTATATTCCATCCCCATGTATCTTGTTGAACGGTTCTATCCATGCCTCTATGACAGGTTCATCTTTGTTTCAGATATAACAAAGGAAAAAATAATGTCCAGGATTATGAAAAAAGTCAAATTCTGTCACATTATACCGAATGGGGTGGACGAAGGTCTTTTAAAAGTAACCCCAGAAGATGGAGATTATATCCTTTTTTTTAGCAGAATAGATATTTATACAAAGGGTCTTGACCTGTTGATAAGTGCCTTTGAACGGATAAGTTTACAGTATCCTCAACTAAGACTTATCCTTGCAGGGTATGAATTTGACAGGTTTGACAAACTTGTATCAGGATACCCTTCTTCTCTCACAGAGAAAATCGACTATGCAGGTTTTGTGACCGGTGATGAAAAGATTCGGCTATTATCCGGGGCGAAGATGGTTGTCCTGCCCTCCCGCCATGAGTCTTCACCAATAAGCATCTTAGAGGCTGCTGCTTCAGGGAAATCAGTAATAATAAGTGATATCGATGAATTGC
>VGWZ01000257.1 GCA_016873595.1 Nitrospira sp. | reverse complement strand
TCTCGGTCTTCATCATCAATGAATACCTTTTCTCTGTTGTTTCCCCTTTGCACTATATGATGGGGAAAACCAGCAGCAACAGCTCGTGCGATTCTCGGCATGTAGAAATTCTATCGAAGAGAGATGGAGTGGGGTATTTTTCATATAATATTTCTTTGTGTTTTGAGAAATTGTGGTTGTTACATCAGTCACTTCTTGGGGATTTCCGGGGACACCATACTCATTTCTTTTGCTCTCCTTTCTTCCTCCCCGGTTTTTGTATTCGCAAAACCCGGCCAAGTTTACCTTCAAGTTTTTCTATAAAACTCTCATCCCCTAATGGTCTTCCAGTTCGTTCATGCTCCCGCAGTTCCGCTGTCTCCTTATCCGATGCTGCCGATGAAAGAAATCCCCTCCAATCATGAACCATTTAAAGTAATGGAGAAACCATCACAAGCTTGTCATCTTTTCCTGTTATGTGCGCATGAGCACTGCTCCACGGGTATGCCAAAGGTTCTTTTACAAGTCTGGCACGTACAGGATTTAATTCTACATATCTTACCGCAGTCAATAGATAACTCTCATCCATCGGGAACGACCCGAATCTCCCTTGCCATAAATGACCACGCCAGCCCTCCCGGAAGTTTACATGCCTCGTATACCGGAGATGGGCTTCCCCTATGGCATTTCTTAACCCTTCTTCTGTTTCAGGGACTGCAATCATGTAGACATGGTTCAGCATAAGACAATAAGCCCATACCTCTACCTTACACTTCTTGCACCATTCGGACATAAGATTTATATACATTTTATAGTTTTCATTACAGAAAAATGTCTGCTGCCTACGGTTGCCTCTCTGGGTTATGTGATGAGGGTATCTTGGAGCAATTACACGTGCAATTCTTGCCATGCATTATAATTATGCGTGCATTAGATTAAAGTCATGAAATAACTGTATATTTTTATGTGACAAAATTGTCAACCTTTTTTTAGGGGAAGTTTGATGGTGGGAAAATGGTAGCTTTTATAAACATTTTTTACCTTGACATCGCACTATATGGAAAGTATATTATGTTTAGATTTGTGAACATATGTTTATATTCTAAAACATTGAAGAACAGGTGAGTTTATGAGAGTGCACAACCCATTAGATAAGATTTTAAGCAATGAGATAAAGGTTAAAATCTTGCGTTTTCTTTGCAAAACAGAGGCAGAGTGGAGCGGGCGTCAGATAGCTAAAGAAATAAAAGTGAGTCCTGCTTTCTAAAATAGGATAACCCTTTTATAGCCCAAATATGAACTCGTCTCTGATTTCAGTTCCTATGATGAAGTGCTCCCGGTATATCTGATCGTGCTTGGCGCGGCATGGCTTATTATTGTAAATCTGTGCTTTTTATGTCAATGAATTGTCCTTTTAGGAATCAACGTCCCCTCTTAAACTCTGCAATCTGCATACCGCAGAAGTATTTCAGATGTTTCTCGCGGTTTGTCAACCATACAAGTATGCCTTGAATCTATTTCAAAATACTCCCAATTGTCTTCCGCCATTCTCTGTAATATTGCGTTGCGAACATGTACTGTAACTGCCAAAAACTCGCTGCGCTTACAATGGACATAAGTTTTCGGCATCGCCCGAAATTTTTCCTCATCAAACCGTAACGGCTCAACATAGGGGGGAAAGGGATCTAATCCTTCAAAAGCTTCTGGAGATAAGCCGTACTTTTTAAATAAACCAAACAGCGATTCGCCATTTGTCGGAAGGCAAGTATCCAAGTATATTTCACGCTTAATTTTTTCCGGCATTTTATCGCCCACACCGGCGATGACCAAGCCGCCATAACTATGGCCAACCAACAAAACATCATCCAGCTTCTCTTTCTCAATTATGGTGCACACTTCGGAAATGTGATTAGTCAAACTGCTGTTTTTCTCATCAGATAAAGTAAGTGTATTAACTTTGTGTCCCTGTTGCTTGAGCAACGCAGCGAGGTCATTCCAAATGGCTTCTGTAACACTGCCGCCGTGCACTAATACATAATTTGACATAAAACACCTCCTGAATTTTTTGCCGTTTCTCTAACAAAATATTATTATTACCTAAATTGAGCGATTTATTTATTTAAAACCATATTAATCAAGGTATTCTAAAGAAAATGCAATCACCCAATAAGTGTCATTCTCTGGCTTGACCAGAGAATCCAGTTCTTTTGTTTCTGGATTCCCCGATCAAGAGACTGTGTCGCAATTATGTATGTGAGTTGTCTGTTCATGGAAAACACACAAAAAATATGTCATTCCCTGGCTTGACCAGGGAATCCAGGTTTCTTTCTAAGTAATCACCTAAGCAATTCGAGCTG
>VGWZ01000256.1 GCA_016873595.1 Nitrospira sp. | reverse complement strand
GGTAATGCCTGGTGACAATGTAAGTTTGACGGTAGAGCTCATTTCACCGATAGCGATGGAGAAGGAGTTACGGTTTGCGATAAGAGAGGGTGGAAGGACTGTAGGGGCAGGTGTTGTTAGTGAGGTATTGGAGTGATGTATAAATTTAAAAATCAAAAATCAAAAGTCAAAATGAAGGAATTCTATAATTTTGATAGTTGCATTTTGAATTTTACAACGGAGTGAAACAGTGAGGGATATAATTTTATTTCAGTGTACAGAGTGCAAGAATAGAAACTATTCAAGTATGAAAAACAAAAAGAATACACCAGACAAACTTCAGTTAAAAAAATATTGCAGGCATTGCAGGAGGCATACAGCACACAAGGAGATAAAGGCATAGGCCAGTAGCTCTAACGGCGAGAGCATCGGACTCCAAATCCGAGGGTTGGGGGTTCAAATCCCTCCTGGCCTGCCAGAAAAATGAGATTAAGAGACTGAGAGACGAAGAGATTAAGAAACTGAGAAACAAAAGGTAAAATTATGATTAAGAAAATAAAGGAATTTTTAAAAGAAGTGAAGATCGAGATAAAGAAGGTAGTTTTCCCGTCAAAAGATGAACTTATCGGTTCGATCTGGGTAGTTATTATCACCGTTGTCATTATTTCATTATTCTTGGGCTTTGTTGATCTTGGTCTTTCAAAATTGGTTGCAATGGCGCTAAGGTAAGGCTATGGGGAAAAACTGGTACATCGTGCACGCATATTCAGGATTTGAGGAGAAAGTAAAACTCACTATAGAAGAAAAAACAGATAAAAGTGGCCTGAAGGATAAAATATCAAGGATACTTATCCCTTCAGAGAAAGTCATAGAGTTAAAAGGGGGTAAGAAAAGAGAAAGCGATAAAAAGTTTTATCCCGGGTATATTCTTGTAGAGATGGAAATGGATGATGAAACGTGGCATCTCATCAGGAACACACCGCATGTCACAGGTTTTATCGGTGGTACAAAACCTGTTCCACTTTCCGAAGAAGAGGTCGGAGTGATATTACAGCAGATAGAAAAATGTCCTGTACCTCAGATTAAAACTCAGTTTCAGAAAGGGGAAAGCGTCAGGATTATTGATGGGCCTTTTGCTAATTTTGTTGGTTTTGTCGAGGATGTTGATATAGACCATGGGAGGCTCTGTGTGATGGTCAGCATATTTGGCAGGCAGACACCAGTAGAACTTAATTTTTTCCAAGTAGAAAAGGCGTGAGGAGGGTTTAGAAGATGGCGAAGAAGGAAGTAATTGCTCAGGTCAAACTTCAGATACCTGCAGGAAAGGCAAACCCTGCGCCACCAGTAGGACCTGCACTTGGTCCACATGGTGTGAATATCATGGAGTTCTGTAAGGCATTTAATGCACAGACTCAGGCACTTGGAGATTCAATAATACCAGTAGTGTTGACTGTTTATTCTGACAGGTCATTCACATTTGTCACAAAGACACCGCCGGCATCTGATCTCCTGAAGAAGGCAGCGGGAATTATAAAAGGTTCAAGTATACCGAATAAGGATAAGGTTGGCAAGGTGACATCTGCACAGATTAGGGAAATAGCGCAGAAAAAGCTTCCAGATCTTAATGCTTACTCAACAGCAGAAGCGGTGAAGATAATAAGTGGTACCGCAAGAAGCATGGGGATCGAAATAATCGATTGAAGAGGGAGAAATGGGTAAAAAGATAAAGACAGCTCAAGAGAAGATCGAAAAGGGCAAAGAATATTCGTTTGAAGAGGCAATAAAACTTGTGAAGGAATCTGCTTATACCAAGTTTGATGAAACGGTCGACTTAGCAGTAAATCTTGGTGTTGACCCGAGGAAATCAGACCAGATGGTGAGGGGTATGGTTGTCCTTCCCCATGGTATGGGCAAGAAAGTAAGGGTTCTTGTTTTTGCAAAAGGGGAGAAAGAAAAGGAGGCGAGAGATGCAGGGGCAGATTTTGTTGGTGCAGAAGACCTTGTCGAAAAGATAACCAAAGGGTGGCTTGACTTCGACAAGGCTGTTGCAACCCCTGATCTTATGGGTATCGTAGGAAAGCTCGGCAAGATACTTGGTCCGCGAGGACTTATGCCAAATCCAAAACTTGGCACAGTGACTTTTGATATTGCAAGGGCAGTGAAGGAAATAAAGGCAGGAAAGGTGGAATACAAAGCAGAAAAAGCAGGAATTGTACATGTTCCAATTGGTAAGGTTTCGTTTGATACGCAGAAGCTCATTGATAATGGGAAAGCAGTGATTGATTCGATAGTCAAGGCGAAGCCGGCAACAAGCAAAGGTAAATATCTCAAAAAGATATTTATCTCATCAACTATGGGACCGGGGATAGCTGTTGATACAGCATCTCTGGGAAAGGGGGT
>VGWZ01000255.1 GCA_016873595.1 Nitrospira sp. | reverse complement strand
TTTTAGATGAAAATAAAAAGTTTGTCGGTCTTGTAAGGATGATAGAAATATTTGATGAGCTGTCCAATGTCATTTTGAAAGAGTGAGAAGTAGTTTTTAATTTATTTCATGGTAATCATTCTATAAAATATCCTTCAAATTGTCCGTCCCAAGGGTTTAAAGGCATCATATAAGGTAACTTTATAGTACAAAAGATCAAATGAGGCAGTGGCAAATATAAATTGATATTGATAGCATGGAGGCTTAGGTGAAGGCAAAGGATTTGATGGTACCGATTTATGATTATTTACGACCGGACAATACGCTCAAAGAAGCTGCAAATCTTCTGCAGACCGCAAGAAGAGGAGAAGAGAAGGTTGGAGTTAAAGGATTGCCTGTACTTGATGAAGAGGGGAAGATTATGGGGATATTATCAATGAGAGATATTCTCAAGGCTGTTTACCCATCGTATCTTTCAATAATGGATCTCGGAGATTTCACATGGGAAGGAATGCTTGAATCGATCGCAAAGAAAGTAGCAGACAAAAAAGTGGCTATGGTAATGACAAGAGATGTGATGACAGTGAGAGAGGATGACTCATTAATGAAGTGCATTGACTATATGATTAGAAAGAATATAAAGAGACTGCCGGTAGTGGATAAAACAAACAAGGCAGTTGGAATGCTCTATGAAAGGGATATTTTTTTTGTAATTGTCAAAGCTATGCTTGAAAAGAATGCAGGAAATAAGGGATGACCCAGGAGACTGCTACAGTTTCACAGCCCCTTGTCATGGATACTGCCTTCTGGGTAGCAACGGCCATATTTGTTCTCGCATATGCAATAATTGTTTCAGAGAAGACTCATAAGGCAATAATTGCAGTCTTCGGTGCTGCATTGATACTTATTTTTAAAATCCTTAATCAGCATGAAGCCTTTCATATAGAAGAGTACGGAATAGACTGGAATGTCATATTCCTCCTTATTTCAATGATGGTGATAATCAACCTTATGAGACCTACGGGAATATTTGAATATATAGCTATTAAAAGCGCAAAGTTGGGAAAGGGTGAGCCTTTCAAGATTCTTGCTATTTTTGCTATTGTCACAGCAATGTTGAGTGCCTTTCTTGATAATGTAACGGCGGTTTTGTTAATCATTCCTGTTACCTTGTTTATTGCCGATGCCCTTGAAGTTGACCCAATGCCCTATCTTATTTCTTGTGTCCTTGCATCAAATATTGGTGGAACGGCAACACTCATTGGAGACCCGCCGAATATAATGATAGCATCAAAGGCACACCTTAGTTTTATGGACTTTATCTATCATCTAACACCTCTGGTAATTGTGTTAATGGTTTTTTACATTTTGTGCATAAAAGTAATCTGGGGTAAAAAACTTAAATCAAGAGAAAAATTGAAAAAGAGGATTATGGAGATGGATGAGCGTGAGGCTATCAAAGACCCCATTATGATGAAAAAGTCTCTCATCGTGCTCGGCATAGTCATCACAGGATTTGTTTTACATGGAAAACTTCTCTACCAGCCGGCAACTATTGCTCTTTTTGGTGCAGGATTATTACTATTGCTTTCTAAGACCAACGAACCCCATCATATACTTGCTGAGATTGAATGGCCTACTATATGCTTTTTCGTGGGTCTTTTCATCATAGTTGGAGGCGTTGTGAAGGTCGGCCTTATAAAATGGCTATCGCTTCAGGTTCTTGACATAACACAGGGCAACTTGTTTGCGACATCAATGGCAGTAATGTGGTTCTCTGCCTTTGCATCGGCAATTGTAGATAATATCCCTTATGTAGCAACTATGAACCCATTGATAATTGATATGGCAAGACAGCTCTGGCCTCATCTTTCAGGTATACAACTTCTACAACATCCTGACCTCATGCCTGTCTGGTGGTCTCTGGCATTAGGTGCATGTCTTGGTGGAAATGGGACTATAATAGGTGCGTCAGCTAATGTCATCGTTGTTGGTATGGCTGAAAAGGCAGGGAGTAGAATATCATTCATGAAATTTATGGCTTATGGAATGCCTATTATGATAATGACAGTGATTTTATCAACTGTATACGTATGGTTGAGATATTACATAATACGTTTTTAGTAGTATCGTTCTATTCAGAAGGCTAGTGTGCTGTCCCTAACAGTTCTATACATATTTTCTTTCGTCATTCCCGTGCAAACGGGAATCCAGAAGCAGTGGTACTGGATTCCTGCTGGAGTTTACCCCGTACTACGATACGGGGCAGGAATGACAACCTAAGTATATAAAGGTTAGCCAAAACAAATAAAAATCCGGCAGCGACCTACTTTCCCATGACCTTACAATCATAGTATCATCGGCCCTGAAGGGCTTAACTTCCGTGTTCGGAATGGGAACGGGTATG
>VGWZ01000254.1 GCA_016873595.1 Nitrospira sp. | reverse complement strand
TCCCCCCTCTGCCTGTCAATGTATCTGCCGTTACCTCTACTTTGCTGATTTTGCACTTGCTTTTGTTTTCTCTTTGTTTCATAATTTCCTCACTTATTGGGTGATATTTTTTTGTTGTTTTGCAAACCTATTATAACAAGTTCTATCGCCCTCTAAGTGATTTTTTCTATGTTTTTATTACCTATGAATCGCTCAGATTAGGTTTTATTTTGATGTACCAAAAAACACAGATGTCTGATATCGATTCATTCAGAGAGAAGCTGCATACCTTAATCACAAAGTTCGAAAAGGACAAAACCCACTATCTTTCAAAAGGCTATCCTGAGGCACAGGTAAGAATTGATTTCTTAAACCCTTTCTTCAAAGCCCTCGGCTGGGATATAGAGAACAAGGCTCAGTAGCCTCCCCATGAAAGGGAGGTGATTGTAGAGCTTTCCCCTGAGACAACCAAAAGACCTGATTACAATTTCAGGATAAATGGTATCACAAAGTTTTTCGTTGAAGCAAAAGCGCCATCTGTTGCCCTCGATGACGTAAATCATATCCTACAGGCAAAGAGTTACGCATGGTCGACAAAAGAGGTGTATTTCGTAATCCTCACAGACTTCGAGGAGTTCAAACTTTATGATGCATCCCTGAAACCGAATCCGAAATTTCCTAATGAAGGGTTGATCCTGGACCTCAAATATGCAGATTATCTTAGTAAGATCGAAAAACTCTATGAACTATCCAGAGAAAGGGTATTGCAGGGATCATTAGAAGCCCTTTTGCCTAAAGATACAAAAAGCAAGAGATTACGTATCCCTCCTGATAAGTCTTTCCTTGAGGATTTGACCATATGGCGGACAGAACTCGCCAAGGATATTCATAAAAGAAATCCCCCCTCACCCCCCTTTAGCAAAGGGGGGTTGGGGGGATTAGATGTAAAGATTTTAAATGATGTCGTTCAAAAGCTCCTTGACAGGATTATTTTTATCCGCATTGCAAAAGACCGGAAGATCAGGCCGGACAGGGAGCTATGGGAGATCGTTGCACAATGGAAGGAAGAAGGCAAACGGAAATCAATAATCACGCATCTGATAGACCTCTTTCATGAGGTCAATGATGACTTAAATGGTGACATTTTTAAACCTCATGCTTGTGAAAAAGCCGATGTAGATTCAAATCTTTTAGCGGAAATTATCGAAAATCTCTATTTCCCGAAAAGCCGTTACCGCTTTGATGCTA
Organism: Nitrospira sp.; assembly: GCA_016873595.1. Lineage (GTDB taxonomy): Bacteria > Nitrospirota > Thermodesulfovibrionia > Thermodesulfovibrionales > SM23-35 > VGWZ01. The sequence continues at coordinate 1,165 of VGWZ01000254.1, read as the reverse complement.
TTGGAGTCGAACTACTTGGAAGCATCTATGAACGCTATCTTGGAAGCACAATAAGAGTAACACCTCAAAGGGTTAAAGTTGAGGAAAAACCTGAGGTAAGGAAAGCAGGCGGTGTTTATTATACTCCGAAGTATATCGTTGACTATATTGTTAAGAATACTGTTGGTAAAATTATAGAGAATAAAACACCGAGGCAGATAGAAAAAATAAAAATTCTTGATCCGGCATGTGGTTCAGGCTCATTCTTGCTTGGTGCTTATCAATACCTGATTGACTATCACCTCAAATACTATCGTGAGCATCCAAAAGATGCTCAGACCCTTCATCTTTTCCCATATTGGAAAATGAGTCCTGAGGAATTTACTTTGCCCATTCATGAAAAGGCAAAGATTCTGAGAAACAATATTTTCGGTGTTGATATTGACCCTCAGGCAGTCGAGATAACAATGATGAGTCTATATCTTAAAGCCCTTGAAGGCGAGAGAGGTTTATTACCTAAGAAACAACAATTGCTACCACCTCTATCAAACAATATCAAATGCGGAAACAGCCTCATCGGTTATGACATATTTGATTCCTCATCGGGAGAGGGCATCTATTCTACTTCGGCCGTCATTCCCGCGAAGGCGGGAATCCAGAAACCTGGATTCCGTGTCAAGCACGGAATGACAGAAAAACAAGGGTGGGACGATGAAACAAAAAGCCGCATCAATCCTTTCGACTGGAATTCAAAGTCCGCAGGGTTTGGGGAGATTATGCACCCCTCTCAGTCCCCCCTTGATAAGGGGGGACTGAGAGGGGGGTTTGATGTGGTAATCGGCAACCCGCCATATGTGAGAATTCAGGCCATGAAAGAATGGGCACCAGTTGAGGTTGAATACTATAAGCGTAAATATACTTCAGCCAGCAAGGGTAACTATGACATCTATGTGGTTTTTGTCGAGAAGGGCTTGAACTTATTGAATAAGACAGGGAGATTGGGCTTCATTTTGCCCAGCAAGTTTTTCTCTACAGATTATGGTCTATTCTTACCCCGTTTTCGACAGTGATAGGCATATTTTAGCAAAGATATTAAGCTAAATACCTGATTTTTCTACATTCATATTTTTCTGATTCAAATTTTCATAGGCACACGATTTAATATTTTTTCCTTGACAAACAAGAT
>VGWZ01000253.1 GCA_016873595.1 Nitrospira sp. | reverse complement strand
TGAAGCCATCATGGAATATATAAAAGTGAACAATGAGAATCCTAAGCCTTTTGTGTGGACTAAAAAAGTTAAGGAAATCTTGGAAAAGGTAAATCGTTGTAAAGCTGTTATGGAGACACTACACTAGACATTTAGGGATAGGAGTTGCTGAGAGATTTCCATTTCAGAAATATCGCTCAATTAAATGTAATGTTTCCAGAAGAAGCGGTGAAAAAATATACCACCTACCATTTGATCAACAATATGACAGAACTCTAATAGAAGAAGAGAGGAATGAATGTTATGTAGAGACCGTAAAAGATGCAGAAAATCTTGGTTATCGACGAGCTTGGAGATGGACAGGAAAGCAACCAGAATAGGTCACACGTTGCACGGAGCATTGCTGCTGCAACTGGTATTGGTAACATGGGCATTGTGTTACAGATAATAATGAGGTATCCAATTATCGGTTTGATTGTATTAAACATAGCCAAAGCAAAATATCGATTGGCACCCCAGCAGATAACAACAGGCTAAAAGATTGACATGCAAATGCTTCTTACTTCTTTTAGGCTTGAACGTTATCTGATAATGGCAGCGACAAAAAACGGCTGGACAAGAAAAATGCCAATTCGAATCGTTAGAGAAGATGATTAAAGTCGAGACATTCAAAATAGCACAAAAGCTTTGTTCAGTAAATACTGACGAAGAGACTGTCACTTTCACCAATAGCCTTGATGATCTGCATGCCCAATTATCCATGTCTTTATTATCTCTCAGGGCAGCTGGATTGAAGAATCTGACACATAAGCGCTTAGAACTACTTGCTAACGCACTAAGCTATTTGTCCTTGCGCTTTATAGACCTGACATTACGACTCCAGTTGATGGATTGGTTTTGGTACAAAGCCTGTCAAAACAAGACTCAGGATGATTTGTTTTTTCACGCGTATGCGCCACTGTTTATTAAGGACTTTCATATTGATGTTAGTAGCATGATGGACGCCATTGCTCCAATAGTGATCTTGGCAACCCAAGACCTCAAAGAAGAGGATAAAATCAGACTGCCAAGTTTTTCGGATGTTTTACCCGAAAGTAAACGATCATATCGGGAGCACCTCCCTAACGATTTAAGAGCAATTGTCGATGAAAGACTCCGTTGGTGGCCCAACGTAAAAAAGATTAGAGATATAGTTGCTCATCGCGATCATCTAAAATTGGTTTTTGGCCCCCCAACAGAGGGTAAACTTTTCCAAGTATACGATCAAAAAAATACGCCACAAATACTTGATGAAGTGCTGTTGTATAAGTCTGGGCATAACGTAGTTAACTTCGAAAAGTACGCCTCTTTTTTATGGGCTGAGCTCTTGGTCTTACTTGATAGGCTGGGTCAGTCTGTAGCCAATCACACAAAATACACCTTGCAACAAATAAGCTCACACCAAACCAAACTCATGTTTATAGTACGTTCATGGTATGAAATAACGCGAGAAATTGAGAGTTCTAATGAGATCTGACATGCAACAAAAAATTTGGAGTCAGACCTAAAAAATACATTTTATAAAAAGATACAAAAAATAACTGTAATAGTAGATGCCAAATTGTTTGTCTATGACTCGTAGAGAGGTTAACATCCAAAGGCTTAGCTCTTCTCAAGTTTTTTATTGGTAAACAAAATCAGCCCTTATTTAGGTAAAATAAACAAAAGCTTAAAAGAGTTTCGGAGGTGCTTATGAAATACAAAGTAAATCTACAAAAAACAGAAGAAGGTTATTCTGTTTGGGTTCCTGGTTTGCCAGGTTGTTGGTCGCAGGGAAAAACAGAGGAGGAAGCCTTAGAAAATATCAAAGACGCTATACAAGCATATTTGGAAACTGTTGAGGAATTAAGCAAAGACAAGAAATCTCGTTATGTAGAAGTGGGTTAATCATGCCTAAGTTACCGGGTATAAACCACCAGCGAGCCGTGAAAGCTTTTGAGAAAGCTGGTTTTTGGATTGCAAGGGAAGGAAAACATATAACAATGACTAACGGAGAACGAATTATTACTATTCCAAGAGAAAACCCAGTTGATGCTTTTACAATGGCAGGTATTGTAAAAGATGCAGGTCTTACTATTGAAGAATTCAAGAAACTTTTATAAGAATTACGCATCTGTCAATTCCAGTTTATAGAGGTTACGGATAGGAAATTTCTTGATGGATGTTTTGAAGATAGCTGAATATCGGGTTTCAATTCTCAGTTATAGATGAAGGCACCTTACTTTTTGATAGAGACAATGCTGTTAGATTGGACTTTATAGAAGATGTTGGTTTGCAGTATATGGATTATTTTGAATTCTCAAAATGGGGTATGCACTTGACGGCACCTACCCCAAGCGCTTGTATTTTTGAGTCCGTCTTTCCCTGACGCCTTTAATCAGACCTGCATAGGGGTCAGGCT
>VGWZ01000252.1 GCA_016873595.1 Nitrospira sp. | reverse complement strand
TTCCCGTTTTCACGGGAAACCCTGGATTCTCTGGTCAAGCCAGAGAATGACACTTATTGGGTGATTGCATTTTCTTTAGAATACCTTGATTAATATGGTTTTAAATAAATAAATCGCTCAATTTAGGGTAAAATTAAAAAGGGGGCGAAAGCCCCTTTATTATATTTTGTATCGAGAGGAAAAATGAGAGAAAGAGATATTTTTGAAGAGATAATAGATATAGGGAAAAGACGCGGAGTCTTAACCTATGATGAAATAAATGAAGCACTCCCATCTGAGTTTTTCTCGCCTGATGAATTAGAAGACCTCATGGATATTCTCCAGGACATGGGTGTTAAAGTAGTTGACCATGAGGAATCACTTTTACCTGGAGAAGAAGTAGAGGAAGAGTTAGAAGAATATGAAAAGACAGAGGATCTTGTACAGGCGTATTTTTATTCAATGGGAGATATTTCTATCCTGACAAAGGATGAGGAAACTGATCTTGCGAAAAAACTCGAGGAGGGAAAGGAAATTATAAGAGAAATAATTACCACTCTCCCTCTTTACAAAAAACTCGAGGCGAGCATGAACGGGGATGAAGAGGAGTTAAGTTCAGAGGAAGAAAGAGGTGACAGAGCCGTTATCGCGAGTGTGGAAATCATTGAAAACCTTATGAAGGAAATTGAGATTGAAGACCGTAAGATCGCAAAGTGTGGCTCTCTGGAAGAGTTTAAAAAAGTGATTTCAGAAAAGAAGAAGAATAACATAAACACCAAAAAGCTTGAAGCTTTAGCGAAAGAAATAGAAAAAGTTTACAAAAAGATAAAATCTGAAGTAGGGGTTAAGGCAACTGATCTCAAAGGTATGTGGAACCGTATTTTAAAGGCAAAGACACTCATCTCAACTGCTAAAAATGAGCTGATCACTCGCAACCTTAGACTTGTTGTTAATATTGCAAAGAATTATGTTGGCAGAGGACTTCCTCTCCTTGATCTCATACAGGAAGGTAATATAGGCCTTATGAAAGCTGTGGATAAATTCAAATATGAAAAGGGCTTTAAGTTCAGCACGTATGCCACCTGGTGGATCAGGCAGGCAATTACAAGGGCTTTGATAGACCAGACAAAAACCATCAGAGTTCCTGTCCATATGATGGAATTCTATAACAGGGTTACCAAGGCCTCAAGAGAATTAACACAGCAACTTGGGAGAGAACCAACTAATGAAGAGATCGCCCAGAAACTCGTCGTTCCGACAAGAAAAGTGGAGGAGGTCTTTAGGGCAATACAGGACCCCATCGCACTCCAAACACCTGTAGGAGATGAGGATACAGAGCTCGAAGATTTTATAGGCGACAAGAACAGCCCCTCACCTTATTCTGACGCAGAAAAAACTGAAACTTCTGAACAGATCCAGAGGGTGCTGAAGACCTTAACACCCAAAGAGGAAAAAGTTATAAGAATGAGATTTGGAATAGGTGTGGATAGAGACCACACCCTTGAGGAGGTTGGGAGACATCTTTCTATAACAAGAGAAAGAGTCAGGCAGATAGAGGCAAAGGCATTACGAAAACTTAAACATCCTAGCAGGCTTAGAGTTCTTAAGATACTAACTGCTTCTACTTAATTCCTACTATTGTATCTCCTTTTATAACCTCTTTGTTGATTTTTCTGACTATTGCAGTTGCAGTTGATTCTCTTAGGTTTATAACCTGAATGACACCATTTATTTCTTTATATTTGCCTGTTGTGATTGCAAGCATGTCCCCAGCTTCTAAGCCATCTTTTTCCCCTCTGTCAATATAGACAATATCCCATGTTCCATTGATTGTACGCAGATATCTTGCAGTGACGATATAACCATTGATATCAGGCTTTCTCGGAGGGTCAAGAGCAAAGGGGGGTTCTATCTCGTAGAAGTTTTCCAGAAGACTTCCAATAAGGATATCATTGTAAGAAGTTGTGATATTTACTTTTATTACATTGTTTTTTTGACTGATAACTTCAGCGATACCGAGAACTTCGATAAGATAGCCAAGTTTGTCACCAGATTCTGGATGTTTTACTTTTTCTGCAGAACGAATGACATAAAATTTATCTCCGATTTTTACAGAATAGTTTGTTTCAATATACGCATAATCATCTTTACCAAGTAAATTTTTCTCTGATTGAGAGTCCACGATTTTACCAACACTGGGTATTGTTTCAGCAATGTAACCACTCGAGATGAGCAAGTTTTTGTCAATGAGATATTCTTTTTTCACAGGTTCAATTTTCTTTGGTATTTCTATCTTGGGTTCTTCCTTTTTAACTTCTACTTCTTTTTTGGGAGTCTCCGGTAGTGATATTTCCTTTTGTGCTAAATAGAGCGGGATCTTAATTTTTTGCTTGGGATAAATTTTATCAGGGTTAGTTATAGTGGGATTTTCTTTCCATATTTTTGGCCA
>VGWZ01000251.1 GCA_016873595.1 Nitrospira sp. | reverse complement strand
TAAAATACCAAGTCTTGTATTGGCACATTATATGAATTTAAATGATTTTTTCTTTATTCAAACCCTAAAATATGTTATATTCTCTCCATGAAAGTCGAAAATGTACAATTGGTATAATCATTGTTATGTCAAAAAAAGGAGACAGGAGAGATGGCAAGGCACGATGTTTATTTCAATATTCCGCAACGAGCACTTGGGAAGGCGGATGTCGAATTTCAAGTAAAACGAGACGGAACGGTATTGGGCATGCTTGCTGTTTCAAATGGCTCAATAGTCTGGTTTCCAAGAGGAACTTCTTATGGGTATAAGATGGGATGGGCAAAGTTCGACGAGTTGATGCAGAAGGAGGCTTCAAGATTCGAGAAAAGATAGACATATAATAACTGCTGTGCCGCCGCGAATAAAACCTTTTGTGCTATCATAATTTCATAGAACATCACTGTGAGGTGAAAAGATGAAAACAAAATTAAAAATGATTTACTGGAAAGGTGACAAATTCTGGGTAGGTAAACTCGTTGAACATCCTGAAATAATGACGCAGGGTGAAACATTAGAAGAACTTGAGGAAAACATGAAAGATGCATATATACTTATGACGATGGAGGACGTTCCGGAGAAACATAAAGTTAAAGAACTTACCTTTGCTGTATGAAAAGAAAAGACCTTATCAAAAGGCTGACTGATTCGGGAAGTGTTCTGGTTAGACATGGAAGCCGCCACGACTTATACAAAAATCCGGCCACAGGAAAAAAGCAGCCTGTTCCAAGGCATAATGAAATAGACGAAAATCTTGCGAAGCATATAATAAAAGAATTGACATAACAAAAAAATCCAGCGGATGCGGATTAAACCTGTTTTGGTTTTGCACAGGTATTGCCCGCACCGCTGATTTAGGTCGTTGGGCTCAAAAGAGATACTATGAAGAATATTGAAACAAATTCAATTCTTGAATAAAGAGGTGATCCATGAAGTTCATTACCGTCATTCATCGGAGGCTTAGAGAAGGGAAGACGTTTGACGACTATAGAAAAGCATGGTTTCACGCCACCGGCTTTGGTGCCCCGACGACCATGTATACAGTTGTCAATGCGTTCGACCCAAGAGAGCTTATCTCCGTTGCCATAGGAGGTGGTGGAGGCGGCGACTTCGAGGAAATGAAATCTAAGATGAAGTCGATACTTGAAATCGACCTCAAGGAGAGGAATGCGAGCCCGCTCGACGACATTGTGGAAGCATCCATCGTAAGGCACTTCGGTCTTGTTATTGCGGAGGATGATTTTTCCTCGGCGGGACACTTGCAGTATGTTGCGCCGAGTGTGGATGGGGTCAAGACGGACTACGGCGAGTTCGTAAAGATGTCTGCTGAACTGGCTGAGCTGCTTGCCGAGGCTGCGCAGAAAAGAGATCGGCTGACAGAAGAGAGGAAAAAAAAGGGTAAGAAGAGAAGGGACGGCTCAATGCCCTTATAAGGCTAAAAGCGGGATAGATCCCAACAACTCATTTCACCGGATCGCAAGAGCTCCCGGTGAATTCGAACTTAGCTTGACAAAGTTTATTTTAATATAGTGACTCAATAATACGATAGAATAAAAAAGAATGTTAGGAGTAAATAACAAATGGAAGAAATAAGAACATCCCTTGTGGCATTCGCTGTAGCAGTGTCTTTAGCCTCTCTATATTTGTCAAGGAGGTTGTGGTTGCAAAGCAATAGGCCGATAGTTACTGCAGCAATTGTTGACTATGCTTCCGGCAATATGGGTGCAGTCTTTAATCTTGTGGTTTCAAATACTGGCAATCGCCCAGCAACAAATGTGCGATTGAATGCTAAATCAGAGGATATAGATAAATTAATGGTGGCTTCTGTAGAAGAAGGAAAAAGACAATCTATTCACAACTGCTTTAACGATGAAGCAATGATTTCTCTTCTTAAAAATGGTGAAGAACTAACAACCTCTTTTGGCAGTATCAGTCATCCCGGTTCCAAGGATTAATGGCTAAAATATGATGCAAGAATAACTATTGAAATAACTTACGATGATCTTGAAGGAAGAAGTTACCGATCAATAGTACCTTTAAAGGTATATGCCCGTGAAGGGTTTGGGGGCGGCATTTGGAAATAGAATTCTTAACAAATTCATCCGAGCGACCGGGATTAAGCCGATAACGTTTTCAGGCAGTCGGAAGTGGCCGAGGGCTGATGGCGGCGTTGAACCTGTAGAAAAAGTCCAGAAAGTCTTATAATATCGCCATCTGCATATTGCAAAAAGAACTGACACCGCTTAGGAGGGATAGATGGCGAGATATAAAGGATACGATTATACCCAGGGGAAATTCATACCAATCCATTTTGACAAACAGATACTGCCAGGGACATTTGAATATACCCTTCATTATCTAATAGACAATGAAATAGACCTGTCGGTTTTTGATTTACGA
>VGWZ01000250.1 GCA_016873595.1 Nitrospira sp. | reverse complement strand
GTCCTTGTATCAGGTAATCAGAGGTTATTTGGTAGAGATTGTGATGGCGGGGTATGGCATAGCCACCCGATAGAGAATCCAGATAGTCATGATTTTTCTGAGGATGGTACAAGGGCAGTTTCTTTTGAAGAGTTTTTGTATGAGGTCAGCGAAAAATTAGTTCTTCTCGGGATCTTGTGAAAGTCCTGCTGGCATGACCATTGATCCTTCAACAGGGTTGATAACATGGAATGTGCCGCCTGAGTTTACAGGAAAAGCTCTGATAACTGTGTCTGTAAAAGATGGTCATGGGGGAGAAGCAGTTCAGAGCTTTACTCTGGAGATAAGGTAAGAATTGCAAAAATCTTCGAAATGATGTTAAAAATTAGCATGCGATCTCTTTTTGTCCCCTTGACAAAAGCATTTTTGATTGCTTACAATTGCAATTGAGACTAATTTTCAATTAGGAGGAGAATAACTAATGCATGTGCACCAATTAAAGCATCAGCACAGACATAAAGGACAAAAGGCAAGAGGCGGATATAAAAGAGTTGCCCTTATAGGAAATCCCAATGTTGGAAAAAGTGTCATATTTGGCCTGCTCACGGGAAAATATGCAACTGTATCTAATTACCCTGGGACAACAGTTGAGGTCTCCTACGCCAATATAAGTCTCGATGGTAGAGACTACCTTGTAGTAGACACACCAGGTGTAAATAACCTTATACCTATGAGTGAGGATGAGAAGGCCACAAGAGACATCCTGCTTAATGATAGACCGTCTGTGGTTTTACAGGTTGGTGATTCAAAAAATCTCAAAAGAACCCTTCTCCTTACCATTCAGTTAGAGGAGATGGGGCTTTCCGTTATCCTCGACCTCAATATGGAAGATGAAGCCAGAGACATAGGAATAACCATAAACCTAAATAGACTGAAGACATTGATAGGGACTGAGGTGGTCAGCACCGTAGCGCCTGAAAGAAAAGGGATAAAAGAGTTAAAGGCTGCTATCCTTAAGAAAAACATAGATGTCCCCAAGCTCAATATCCGATATGACCCATTAATAGAAGAATATATTGAGAAGCTTTCTTCTTATTTGCCAGAGGCGAATATCTCAAAAAGGTCTCTTGCGATAATGATACTTTCTGGAGATGAAAGTCTAAGGGGATGGCTTAATGTTAACCTTGAAGTACCTGTTATCGAGGAACTGGAAAGATTGAGGGATGAGTGTCAGGAAAGGTTTAAAAGGCCTATCAGTGTAATCATCAGCGAGACTCGCCTGAAAAGGGCAGTTGAGATAGCAGAGATGGTCATGAAGAAGACCCCTCATACAGGCGGTTCTCTTGCATCTACCATAGGAATGCTTAGCATGCATCCCCTATGGGGGTTCCCAATTCTTCTTGCAGTGCTTTTTGGCCTTTATGAATTTGTTGGTGTCTTTGGAGCAGGAACCCTTGTGGGTCTTCTTGAGGAGAAAATATTCGGCGAATATCTCAATCCAATGTTTGTAAAGGTCGTAAAACTGCTAATCCCCTTTAAGTTACTTCAGGAGATGTTCATTGGTGAATACGGGATTATCACAATGGCTCTTACATATGCCATAGGAATAATCCTGCCTATAACCACTACTTTTTTTATAGCCTTTGCAATACTCGAAGACAGTGGATATCTGCCGCGACTTGCAATCATGTCTAACAGGGTATTCAATCTGATGGGATTAAGTGGAAAGGCTGTCTTGCCAATGGTATTGGGCCTGGGCTGCGGCACAATGGCGGTCATGACAACAAGGATTCTTGAATCAAGGAGGGAGAGGATAATAGAGACCTTTCTACTTGCCTTAGCAGTACCCTGTGCAGCACAACTTGGGATCATAATGGGTATGCTCGGAGCACTTTCTACAAAGGCTATGGCTATATGGTTGCTGAGCGTTCTCGGGGTGCTCCTTTTTTCGGGTTACCTCGCATCAAAGGTCGTTCCCGGTGAAAAAGCAGAGTTCTTTCTTGAGATTCCACCTATAAGGAGGCCGACTCTTACAAATGTAGCAGTTAAGACATCAGGCAGGGTCATCTGGTATCTCAAAGAAGCAGTACCCTTTTTTATTCTTGGAACATTCATTCTCTTTGTCATGGACAAGCTGGCACTTCTGGTCCTTATTCAGAGGTTTGCCGCCCCTGTTGTCGTAAACATACTAGGGCTTCCAGAGAAGACAACAGAGGCATTCCTTCTCGGATTCTTGAGGAGAGACTATGGTGCAGCCGGGCTTTTTGCTATGGCAGAAAAGGGACTCCTCACACCCCTTCAGTCTGTGGTGAGCCTTGTGACCATAACCCTCTTCATCCCATGTCTTGCACATTTCTTAATGATGATTAAGGAAAGAGGTCTTAAGATGGCTCTCTTCATGGTGGCGATAATATTCCCGATAGCAATTTTTTTTGGCGGGCTGCTGAATTGGATTCTCAGGTTCTTCAATGTAAGCATATAA
>VGWZ01000249.1 GCA_016873595.1 Nitrospira sp. | reverse complement strand
GAGCGTCCTCGCTATTATCTTCAGCCTCATTATATCAAGGAGGTTTTTGACTTCATCAGGGAGCTTTCCAAACCTGTCCTCCATCTCAATTTCAAGAGCTTTTATATCTTCGTCTGTCTTTGATAACCCAATCTTCCTGTAGATGCTTAGCCTGAGTGTTATATCATCTATATAATCTTCCGGAATAAAAGCATTCACCCGTAAACGTATTGTTGGCTCGAATTCCTCTTCTATCTTTATGCCTTTTAGCTCAGCTACCGCCTTCTCTAACATCTCTAAATAAAGGTCGAATCCGACTGCATGGATATGGCCTGATTGTTCAGAACCTAATAAATTTCCTGCACCTCTAATTTCGAGATCTTTCATGGCAAGCCTGAAGCCAGCTCCAAGATAGCTCATCTCCTGTATTGCCTGTAGCCTTTTTTTAGCATCGTCAGAAATAATATCTTCCCCTGGAATGAGAAAATAAGAGTATGCCCTCACATTACTTCTTCCTACACGTCCTCTGAGTTGGTAAAGGTCAGCAAGCCCCATCATATCTGCCCTGTTGATAACAATAGTATTTGCAGTTGGTATATCAAGGCCAGAGCCGATTATTGCTGTAGCGACAAGGATATCTATTTTGCTGTCATAGAAATTAAGCATAATTGACTCAAGCTCTCTTTCAGGCATCTGCCCGTGTGCAACCGCTATCCTTGGAACGTAGATTGAATAATCAACGTTCTGAGCTGAAGGAAAGAGTCCCATCAGATGGTCTGCTATCTTATGGATATCCTTTATCCTGTTATGCACGAAAAAGATCTGGCCGTTTCTCTCTATCTCTCTCTTTATCGCCTCTTTGATCAGTTCATCGTCAAAGACTGATACAAAGCTTCTCACCGCAAGTCTCTCTTCAGGCGGTGTCTCGATTATACTCATGTCTCTGATGTTCGAAAGTGCCATATGAAGTGTTCTCGGTATCGGTGTTGCAGTGAGTGTGATCACATCAACTCCTCTTTTCAGTTCTTTTAGCCTCTCCTTCTGTCTCACACCAAACCTGTGTTCCTCATCAATGATGAGAAGACCAAGGTTGTAAAAGTTTATATTCTCGTTGAGAAGGCTATGAGTCCCTATGATAATATCTATATCACCAGTTGATAGTTCTCTGATTGTTATTTTCTGCTCCTTCCTCGATTTAAATCTGCTGAGATAGTCAATCCTCACAGGAAATGCAGAAAATCTATTTTTGAAAGTCCTGTAGTGCTGTTCGCATAGTATTGTAGTAGGGACGAGCACAGCTACCTGCTTTCCATCATATACTGCCTTAAATGTTGCCCTCATGGCGACCTCTGTCTTCCCGTAGCCAACATCGCCACAGATAAGCCTGTCCATTGGCTTTTCTGATTCCATATCTTTTTTAATATCCTCTATTGCAGTTATCTGATCAGGTGTTTCCTCATAGGGGAAAAAACTGTCAAACTCAGTGTGGAGTTCGGTATCAGGACTAAATGAGAACCCCTTATTGATTTCTCTCTCTGCATAGAGAGCAATGAGTTTTTCTGCCATGTCGTGTATCTTTTTTCTTACCTTCTCCTTTGTTTTCTGCCATGTCCTTCCACCAAGCCTGTCAATTTTAGGAATAATACCTTCTTCAGAATGAAATTTATGGATACTGTTCATGCTGTGCAGAGGTATGTAGAGTCTTCCTCCGTCATATTCAATCAGTATAAGGTCTTCTTCGTTCCCTTCTATACTCTGACGTACAAGTCCATGAAATTTTCCGATTCCGTGGTCTTTATGGACGATGAAATCACCGGTGTTAAGGTCATCGAGTGAACTAAGAAGCTTTGATACTTTTGATTTCTTTATAGGTCTATAGTCAGGCCGACTCCCAAATATCTCTTTTTCTGTGAGAATTAAAGTACCTGGGAAGAAGATGCCTGATGAGAGGTCACCGATAGTTATCGAGATATTTCCTTCATACTCAGCGAGGTGTGCTTTGTCTATAATAGGTGCAACTACACCTCCTTCTTGCAGTATGTCTTTAAGCCTTTCTGCCTGTCCCCTCGACGGAGAAATAAGAGCTATCCTGTTTTCTCTCTGGAGTTGCCTGATCTTTTGAGGGAGTTCATCTATATGTCTTCTTTCCTCAGGCATAATCCCCAGACCCTTTATAGAAAGGAGCCCTGCGTCATAGCCTATACCTTTTATGGAATATCTCGAAAGAAATGTAATGTCTCCGGTGAGTCCGTTTCTCTCCTGGATCGAATCTGAGAAGAAGTATTTTACGTTACCCATTACCTTATGCAATGTTGTGCCTGAGACAGGGTCTTTTGCAGGAAAAATTAAGGACTGAGAAATATCTTTTATTGATCTCTGTGTGTCAACATCAAAGGTCTTTATGCTCTCTATCTCATCACCGAAAAATTCAATCCGTAGAGGGTTATCTTCTGTTGAGGGAAAGACATCGAGAATCCAGCCACGCTGACTAT
>VGWZ01000248.1 GCA_016873595.1 Nitrospira sp. | reverse complement strand
AGCATGAAAGGAGTCTATCAGATACTGAAAAAATCTGTCAAATCAACATTCTTTCTTACCCGTTGTACCCCTTCGGTTTTTTTCAAGAAGGGGCTTGGGAAAAGTTCAAAAGACACTAAGAAAATAATAATTAAGGGCTCCCGGATATTCTATCCTCTCTACGAGTCATCGACAATGGTCTTCCCGTGTGAAAAAGGTTAGCAGATATTTATGAGTTTGTCAATTTTCAACAGGCTGTCAAGACCTGACACCAAATCCCCATAAAATCCTTCCCTTTATCTTTTCTATATTGGTATACTAAAAAAGTAAAAAAGAATGGACGAGTGGCTAATAACAATGTGCTGGGGAGGATGATACAATGAATTTAATCATTGAAATCGAACAAGAAGAAGACGGGCGTTGGATTGCAGAAGTGCCAGATATTCCAGGAGCGCTTGCGTACGGTCATACTCGTGAAGAAGCCATTGCTCGTGTCAAGGCTTTATCCTTACGAGTGATAGCTGAGCGCATGGAAAACGGCGAAGCTGTTCCTGAGATGAACGATGTGTTTTCGGTAACTGCATGAGCAAATGGCCAGCAGTAAAGGCAAAAACCGTATTGGCAGCGCTGTTGCGGATTGGCTGGAGCATAAAACGTCATAAAAGTGGTTCACATCGTACGCTTTCACGCCCAAATTGGCCAGATTATGTATTTGCGTTTCATGATGATGAAGAAATCGGCCCACGCATGTTAGCTCGTATTGCAAAACATACAGGGCTTAAGCCGGAAGATTTATGAGTGCTTACAGGCTGTCAAGGCCTGGCACCAAATCCCCTCCAAAAACGGTCGCTGTCCCTGTTTATTCTGTTTTTGTAAAATTATTTGGGATGTGTCCCTAATTACTAAATATTTCAGAAATCTTCTCTTTAATCTCTGATAGCATGAAAGGAGTCTATCAGATACTGAAAAAATCTGTCAAATCAACATTCTTTCTTGCCCGTTGTACCCCTTCGGTTTTTTAAAGAAGGGGCTTGGGAAAAGTTCAAAAGACACTAAGAAAATGTGGTTCTTTTCCCATTTAGTTGCAAAAAAGGATTCGAGGATTCAAGGGTTCATGGGTTTATTCTCTGAGATTTTCACTTGACCCCTCGACTCCTTGACCCCTTGAATCCCCATCATCTTAGCAACTTTTTTTGAAGATGATCCAGGAATAGAAATTCTGGAGGAGAGACTGATAAATGAATAATGAAGGTTTGACCCTTTCCACTCCTTACTCACCTATTTCACCCCTTTTATTTTATTACCTAATAGAGTGTGAAACTACCGTCTGCGGTATTAAACTGGACAGATACAAATATCGGCTGAGCGCCAGTGGTACACCAGTATATGCTCATAGTGGTAGAGGCTCCAGCGTTAATTGTAAGAGGGGCAGTGAGTGTTGTGGTTGAACCTGATGCTGTGCCGGTAAGGTTGCAATATCGGTTAGTAAGATCAGGGGCCTGAATCTTTTTAACCGTTCCGCCTGTCGTACCCCACGTTATCACCATGCTGTTGACAGTAATATTTGCGCCATTATCCGCAGCATTACCGGTATTCTGTATTGTAAAAAGCGCCTTTCGCCTGTTGGCTGCTGTTGCACAGCTAGGTACTGCATTTGCTGCGCTGCATGCTGCCTCATTAGCAGGTTGAGACCATGCAGCAGCAACTGTCTGCCGTATGGGACTTATTGTTGTGGATGTAATCGGAGCAGAGTTGGCACTCTCATTTCCATCCTTATCTATAGCACGCATCTGGTAGAAATATCGTTGAGCCGCTACAAGAGATGTATCTGTGAAACTGCTTCCAACCCCTATAGATTGCAATAGCAAATAGGTTGCTCCATCAAGGCTTCTATCTATTTCATATCCTACAAGGTCAATTAAGGGTGAGGCATCGGTATTTGTGGTTGGAGGCGTCCACGTTAAATTAAGACTGGAGAGTGTTGACCGAGTTGCGGTAACAACCGTAGGGGGATTCGGTATTGTGGTTGTTACACCTGTGCATCCCATCTCGAACCTTATCTCATCAAGAGCTGCATACTGAACAATATCATCGTAGTTATATGTAGTGCCCCCATCTGTATATGGGCTGTCCTGAATCCTTACATAAAACGGTGGTACACCGTCCTTCCCTGGATCTGTTCCAGCCTCATTTGCATCAGGTCCTTTGCTAAAAACTATAAAGCCGATGTTAGATTTGACATTATAATCTACTGGATTTGCACAACTCACATTTTTACATTCACGAACTTCAAAGGGTTGACCACCTAATGTGGTTGCAGTTACTCCACACGCATTCTCACCGCTTGCATCAAACTCAGTGGCTCTATAAAGCACAAGGTCGTTTCCCCATGCATCAAGCTTTCTCGCACCTGCTGTTTCAAGGTCTGCAGGCAGGTAACCATTCTTTACAACATAACCTAAAACCGCCTCTTTTGCTGATTTAACAACTTCTCTTGAC
>VGWZ01000247.1 GCA_016873595.1 Nitrospira sp. | reverse complement strand
TCGGCTTTGAGCATCTTGAAGAAGATTCTCAAGAACTCGATAACAACAACTACTGCAAAGGCTGCGGAGGATTGAGATTGAGAAAGGAGGCATTGAACATCAAGATACAGGGCATAAATATAGGCGAATTCGCAAGAATGTCTGTACAAAATGCATTGCTTTTTATCAATAATCTCACCCTCACTGAGAGAGAACAGGCAATTGCATCTCGTGTTCTGAAAGAAGTGAGAGACAGACTTTATTTTCTTAAAGATATAGGACTTGATTATCTCACTCTTGACAGGTCTTCACTCACGATCTCAGGCGGAGAGTCACAGAGGGTAAGGCTTGCAACTCAACTCGGCTCATCTCTCACAGGAGTTCTTTATATACTTGATGAGCCAAGTATTGGCATGCACCCGAGGGATTGTAAAAAACTCCTCGAGAGCCTTTCCTCAATAAGGGATGCAGGCAATACTATAATCATCGTCGAACATGATGAAGAGACAATAAGATGGGCTGACTATGTCATAGATATGGGACCTGGTGCAGGACTCAGTGGTGGATGGGTTGTCACATCCGGGGAACCTCATGAAATAGAAAATAATGAAAAGTCAGTAACAGGAAAATACCTAAGTGGTTCGATGTCAATAGAGACCCCCTCTGTGAGGAGAAAACCAAGAGACTTTATAAGGATTGTCGGCGCTCAGGAATTTAATCTCAAAAATATAAATGTAAATATCCCGCTCGGTGTTTTTACCTGTATTACAGGAGTTTCAGGTTCAGGCAAAAGTACACTCGCGATTGAGATACTCTATAAAGCTCTCTGCAAAGAGATATACGGGAGTAAATTAACACCAGGCCGATACAAAGAAATTATAGGCATAGATAAGATAGACCGTGTGATAAGTGTTGATCAATCACCGCTTGGAAGGACACTCCGGTCTAATCCCGCAACATATACAGGAGTCTTTTCATTCATCAGAGAGTTATTCTCTCTGGTGCCTGATTCAAAAATAAGGGGGCACACCCCTTCCAGGTTTAGTTTTAACCTTACAGGCGGAAGGTGCGAATCATGCCATGGAGATGGGCTCATTAAGGTAAAGATGCATTTTCTTCCTGATGTGTATATACCGTGTGATATATGCAAAGGGAAAAGATACAATAAAGAGACACTCGACATTACCTATAAAGGGAAGAACATTGCAGAAGTGCTTGAAATGACTGTTACTGAGGCTTTTCAATTCTTTTCATCAATCCCTTCTATAAAACATAAACTTGAAGTACTTGAAGCTGTCGGGCTCGGGTATCTCCAGCTTGGACAACCTGCATCAACACTCTCAGGTGGTGAAGCGCAGAGGGTAAGGCTCTCGAAAGAACTCGGGAAAAAATCAACAGGTAATACACTCTATATTCTTGATGAACCCACCACAGGACTCCATTTTGTTGATATCCAGAAACTGCTGGATGTCATAAACAATCTCGTAGATTTAGGGAATACAGTCATTGTAATAGAGCATAATCTTGATGTGATAAAATCTGCAGACTATATCATAGACCTCGGACCCGAAGGCGGAGAAGAAGGAGGAATGATTGTTGCCGAAGGTACGCCAGAGGAGATTACCATAAACCCATTGTCTTATACCGGAAAGTACTTAAGGAATAAATTGTTAAGACTCACCGCTGCAAGAGTAGCATGAAAAATAAGTTCAACGTTCATCCGCCATGGCGGACAAAGTTCAAAGTTCACATAAAAACCAATTACTGCTTTCTGCTTACTTGCTTTTTTATGTGCTTGTTCATCCCAGAAAGAAAAAGTGTATAGAAAAAGTAAAATCCTTATGGACACACTTGTTACCATAACTGTTGTCTCCAATTCAAAAGATAGCGCTGAAAAGGCAATTGATACTGCTTTTTCCGAGATAGAAAAACTCGAAAAACTATTCAATTTTTTCACACCTGATAGTGAAATATCCCTCATTAATAAAAATGCAGGTATCTCTGAAGTAAAGGTCTCTCCAGATACCTTAGATATTCTTGATAAGGCAATATATGTCTCGGAAAAGACTAAAGGTGCATTTGATGCGACTATCGGCGCTGTTATCACACTCTATGACTTTTACAAAAAGGTCAAACCTGAAGACAGTTCAATCAAAAAAAATCTCTCGTTAGTGAATTACAGGCATTTAATGATTGACAGAAATAAATCTACTGCATTTTTGAAAAAAAGGGGTATGTATATCGACCTCGGTGGAATCTCAAAAGGATATGCGGCTGATAAGGCAGTAGACACTTTAAAAAGAAACAGGATACACTCTGGCCTTGTCTCTGTTGCAGGAGATATCAAAGCATT
Source organism: Nitrospira sp. (assembly GCA_016873595.1). GTDB lineage: Bacteria > Nitrospirota > Thermodesulfovibrionia > Thermodesulfovibrionales > SM23-35 > VGWZ01. The sequence continues at coordinate 207 of VGWZ01000247.1, read as the reverse complement.
CGGACTAAAGCCTGATGGAATACCATGGAAAATAGGCATAAGGAATCCAAGAATCCCCCCTAACCCCCCTTTAGTAAAGGGGGGTTAGGGGGGATTTACAGACAATATCATGGCAACTATTGAGCTCGCAGATATAGCAATATCAACCTCTGGAGACTATGAACGCTCTTTTATCAATGATGGCAAAAGATACCACCACCTTCTCAA
>VGWZ01000246.1 GCA_016873595.1 Nitrospira sp. | reverse complement strand
AGCGGTCTTTCTCGGAGTGGCTGATAAACACCAAATAATTTTTCTCCGTTTGAGCCTTTTGTGCCATACTGATTTGTTAATCCTCCATTTATATATAATGCTTCCTAATCGCAATTTCACCTAACGGGCTCGGGGTAAACGAAGTGGCGGACGGGAACGGAGTTCACGGACGACATTTCGTTTACCCCGTGACAGGCGAAGTGGCGATTCGCCACGAAGACTGTCACGGGGCGCCAGCCCCGAGCCCGACAAGCAAAATGGAGCGAAGCGACATTTTGCTTGTCTTGTTCATAGACGAAATACTTCGCTTTTTATCCCAAAATGGGAGTATAGACGAAGTATTTCGTTTATCCCAACTCTGGCTGAAAAGCCAGAAAACTCCTTCCTGTTGACAATTTTTGTTATTTATCACCCCCTTCTTTTAGATTTAAAGTATCTAACGGACTCTTAATTTTTCCGATACTCTTTGTGCTCACATGGGTATATATTTCTGTAGTTTTAGAACTTTTATGCCCCAATAACTCCTGAATATATCTCAAGTCAATCCCATTTTCTAAAAGATGAGTAGCGAATGAATGCCTGAGACTATGGATGGTTACATCTTTTCTTATCCCTGCCCGATTACAAGCCATCTCAAATACCCTTTGAGCAGTTCTTATGGTAATATACCTTTCTCTATTTGGCCCAGGGAACAACCATTTCACCGGCTTATATTCTCTCCAATATTCTCTTAAGGTTTTTAAAGTGGATTCTGAGAGCAATGAGTATCTATCTTTCCGACCCTTTGCACCTTTAATAAAAACCAACATCCTCTTGCTGTCGACATCTTCCGGCTTTAATCTTACTACTTCTCCGACTCTTAATCCAGCAGAATATACGAGCATCAAAATCGCTTTATGTTTTAGGTTGTCCACTGAATTAATGATCTTAGCAACTTCTTCCTTGCTAAGGACAACAGGTAATTTTTTATCCTTTCTGGGTCTTTTGACTTCGTAAACAAACTTTCTCTTTAGCATAGTTCCATAATAAAATTTCAGGGCGTTGATTGCCTGATTAAGTGTAGAAGTCGCTGACTCTTTTTCTTCTGCGAGATAAAGGAGGTAATCTTTTATGTCGTTATCACTGATGTCAGAAGGTTTTTTATCTGTAAAATTCAGGAAATCTCTGTTGTAATAAATATAGCCTTTTACGGTCTTATAGCTGTATTTCCTTGAAACAAGTTCTCTCCTGAGGTCTTCAAAGTTATGAAAAGATTGCTTCGTCGCTCTGCTCCTCGCAATGACAGGGTGAGGCAGTTGTGTTTGCAGGGAAGGGTCTATGTGAATCTCCTCGTCTTCAAAGACCTTTAGAATTCTTTCCAAAGTCCCATCACTATCAGGAAAACTCCAGCATTTCCGATCCTTATGCCATTTACGGCCCTCAAGAGTTCTGACCTTCTCGACATGCAATGGGTTATAAGGGAAGGAGACGGTTATCCTACCCGAAGAATCCTTACTGACTGTTACTACCCCATAAATCTATGCCCCTTTTAGAAAGGTGGGAGTTGAATGGTTTAATTATCCGATAAAACCCCTGTGTTGTCAAGTAAATATCAATAATCAAGCACTGACAACGGTTTCAGCTGTTGTTTCTGCTTCTGCTTTAGCGTTTCTGCTTCATTGGTCCGCCACCCATACCGGGCATTGCAGGCATGTCCATCTTTTTATATCCTGCAGGGAGTTCGAATACTGAATCAGTAACACCGCCCGTCTTTATGTTCTTCCATACGGTCGTCATCTTCTTGTCTTCAGACTCATATTTCACCGTGAAGTTGCCTAAGTCAGTTGCCTCCCAGATATATCCTGATTTTTCTTTTTTGCCGTCTGTAGTTATCGTCAGATGATATTTCTTTGTTGGGTGCTTATCAACAACCTCATTTGCAATGAACTCCTTGTCCGTCTTGATATTCGGATCATGGAGCTTTGACTGTATATCCTGTTTGCTCATATCAACTGGAATCTCCATATAGGTCTTACTGTCAACCATCAGCATCCATATGACCTTCTTGTCAGGCCTTATGATATTAATGGATTTGCGCCCCTGAGTGTTGCTCTCCATCCTCATTTTTCCATCCTTGAAGAATATCTTGGAGGTAAAAGAACCCTGTGCTGTCGTGGTCTCCATATCAGCCGAATAGTTTTTGAAGGTGTCTGGACCAGCTCCAAACGTAGTAACGGCAAATAAAAACAACACAAAGATACTCGCCACATAGACCATTGCTCTTTTCATCATACAGTCTCCTTTCAAATATCCCAGAATGCTCATTCCGGGCTGTCTTGTTTATTTATAGCCACAATTATTCAGCATTATTTTCGCTCTCCAAAACAAATCTTGCTATAAAATAGATAAAGCAATAACACTTGTCAATAGGTAATGCTCTCTTGCCATCCCCCAGTTTTACAACAAGCTAACAGGAATGTAGAGATAACCCAAGACGTTTCATCAAATTATTTCTAAGCGAAACGCAAAAAATATCTTGACAAATAATAATATCCTGGTATCTTAAT
>VGWZ01000245.1 GCA_016873595.1 Nitrospira sp. | reverse complement strand
CAGAAAGCCTTAACAAAAAAGGCTGCGAAGTCAAAATAGCATGTCCTTAAACAGTTCGTCACGGTATATTCTCTTTTTTGTTCACTGATGATTCCCTACTGTAATAGATAACTTTGACAAGTATATCACAGGTACAGACTTTAGGAAGGAGTTTACATCTAAGGACATTAAAAATAATAATCGAGATTATTACAGAGGAGTCCCGAATGCTTTCGGGACGACTAAGCAATCTATTATTTTGGATACAATGATATAATTAATTATATGGCAATAGAAAAACTCAGAAGAATTGATAAAACAAAAATAGAAATTCCCAGAGACTACAAGCATGGGATGAGAGCAACCGGAATCATTTATGTGGATGACCTGCTCGAAAAAGATCTTGAGATCCAGTCAATAGAGCAAGTGGCAAATGTCGCTACCCTTCCAGGGATTGTGGGCTCCTCTCTCGCAATGCCTGATGTGCATACAGGATACGGATTTACAATTGGCGGAGTGGCAGCTTTTGATCTGAAGGAAGGCATTGTTTCACCAGGGGGTGTGGGCTACGATATAAACTGTGGTGTCCGTCTTCTCAGGAGTAATCTCAAAAAAGAAGAACTTACTCCGAAGATTAAAGACCTTGTTGCTGTTCTTTTTAACGAAATACCATCAGGAGTTGGCTCAAAAGGAAAGATACGGCTCGGTCCAGATGATGAAAAAAAGCTTCTCATCAAAGGTGCACGCTGGGCTGTTGAACAGGGGTTTGGAGATGCTGATGACCTCAATAAAACAGAATCAGAGGGATGTATTGTCGGAGCAGACCCATCTCTTATAAGCAACAAGGCATATGAGCGGGGAAAGGCACAACAGGGGACACTTGGCTCAGGTAACCACTTCCTTGAAGTACAGTATGTTGACGAGATTTACGATGAAAAGGCTGCACACTGTCTTGGGCTTTTTAAAGGCCAGATTACTGTAATGATTCATACAGGTTCCCGTGGATTTGGTCACCAAGTCTGCACTGATTTTCTTGAAGTCATGGAAAGAGCTGTAAGTAAATATAAGATAGAGCTGCCGGACAAAGAGCTTGCCTGTGCTCCATTCGAAAGCCCTGAGGCAAGAGATTATCTTGCATGCATGAGGGCAGCAGCCAACTATGCCTGGGCAAACAGGCAGTGTATTATGCACTGGGCAAAAGAGGCATTCATGAAGGTGTTTAACATATCACCAAAGCAACTTGGCATGACACTGATATATGATGTTGCCCATAATATTGCAAAGATTGAAGAGCATGAAGTGAATGACAAGAAGAAGAAACTTATAGTCCATAGAAAAGGCGCAACAAGGGCATTCCCGCCGGGTCACCCTGAATTACCAGAGATATACAGAGATATCGGTCAGCCTGTCTTAATCCCGGGAGATATGGGAAGAGCATCCTTTGTGCTTCTCGGAACAGAAAAGGCTATGAAGGAGACATTTGGTTCAACATGCCATGGCGCTGGCAGGATAATGTCGAGACATCAGGCAATTAAAAGGGCAAAAGGTCGAGCAATATGGAGGGAGATGGAGGATAAAGGAATCATTGTGAAGTCTGCTGGAAGGGAAACGCTTGCAGAGGAGATGTCTGAGGCATATAAGGATGTATCAAATGTTGTTGACGTAGTTCACAGTGCAGGCATATCAAAGAAAGTAGCAAGGCTCAGACCGATTGGGGTGATAAAAGGGTAGGTCCTCTCTTCATTTTTTGTTTATTTTAAAATTCAATTATAGAGAACTTTTTAGTTCATTATAAATCGCTTCAATCAAACTGGTCTCGTTTTCCTTAAATTCATTTTTTATCTCTTCTAAGGTCTTATTCTTTTCAATTAAAGATTTAACTTTTCCCTGACGCTCTTTCATTTCAGCAATATGCTTCATTATCGTTTTACGGTCTATAATTTCGCTGTGACCGCTGCAAAATTTTTCAGCATCTAATGTTTCAAGCATTTTCGTGAGAGCTTTTACATGTTCAAAAGAATTGCCGCCTTTATATGAATGGATAAGCTGAGGCTTGTCTAAAAATATTTGGTCCCCAAGAAATGCGGTTTTTTCTTCGGGGAAATATACAACTACATCACCCGTTGTATGGCCGATACCAAAATACCACAATTCTACCTTTTTTGAACCAAGATAAACATTCATTTGATCACGAAATGTAATTGAAGGCAGGAATGGCATTAATTCAGGCTTGTTCCAATCTGACAGAGTCCCATCTCTCCCTGGATGAAAAAACTCTTTCCGGCAATTCTCATGAGCAACAAAAGTAATTGTTTTTGAAAAATATTGATTTCCATTAATATGATCTCCGCCACTATGAGTGTTTATAAGATATTTTTTTGGTTTGTCCGTTATTTTCTTAATTTCTTCTATTGTTTCACCGACAGATTTTTTGTCCATTTTCGCATCAATTATGAGGACTCCGTTATCACCTATATATACTCCTCCTCTTGCTCCACGACCACCTAAAATTTCATATAACCTTTCAGAAATCATTTTTAGTTTAACAGGTAAGATCTCTTGCTGTTGAGCAAAAGAAAATGATGTGAAAA
>VGWZ01000244.1 GCA_016873595.1 Nitrospira sp. | reverse complement strand
CTGCCAGTGAGAATGAGGTGCATGAGAGGGGGCTTATTGTTTATCAAATCAAGCACCTGAGGAAGATCTACCAGTTTCAATTTGATGGCATTGTTGATTTCATCAAGGATGAGGATATCAAACTTTCCTGAAAATATCTTTTCCCTTGCAAGTTTTAAGGCATCCTGAGCATTTTTCCTGTGTTCTTTATAAGGGTAGGGATTACCCTTTATTCCGCAGAATCCTTTACCTGTAAGATGAAGTTCTACATTTGGGGCAAGTCTCTTTATACCGTCTACCTCTCCAGAGTACATGTCACCCTTCATAAACTCTATGACGCATACCTTCATGCCATATCCCACAGCTCTCAATGCCATACCCAATGCAGAGGTAGTCTTCCCCTTTCCGTGACCTGTGATAACCACAACAAGGCCGACTTTCTTTTTCGGTTCAAGGATTTGAAGTTTTACTTTTCTCATAATGTATCTATTATATATTTTTTGATGGACATATATCGTATAAGACGCAGTCATGGTGTTTGGGATTTTTTGCCTGGCATATCTTTCTGCCGTGAGATATTAAAAGATGCGACAGATTTCCCCATTCTTCCTTAGGAGTTATAGCCATCAGATCCTTTTCTATCTTGACAGGATCTTCATTTTTGGCAAGACCGAGCCTGTACGAGAGCCTTTTCACATGTGTATCTACGGCAATCCCCTCATTAATACTATACACATTGGAAAGTATAATATTCGCAGTCTTGCGCGCAACACCAGGCAGTCTCGTCAATTCATCCATTGTTTTTGGAACCTTTGAGTTAAATTGTTCAACTACCATTTTTGCTGCAGCCTGAATATTTTTGGCCTTGGTCTTATAGAAATTTATGGAACGTAAATCCTCCTGGAGTGTCTGGAGAGGGACATTTGAATAGTCTTTAACAGATTTATATTTTTTAAAAAGATGTTCCGTCACTTTATTCACATGGACATCGGTGGCCTGTGCTGAGAGTATTGTGGCAACAAGCAAGTCAAAAGGTGTCCTGAAACAAAGGGCTGTTTTTGGCTCAGGATACTCTTTTCTCAGACGATGCAGAATTTCAACTATCTGTTTTTGTATTTTCATATAACCTCCTTTACTTTTAAAAACTCTTTTTCAAAATTATCAGTATCCGTAAAGTGTATTACATTCACACCATCTTGAAAATTTATTATATCACCAGATGCATTTTCCAGATGCTATAAAGTGTCATTCCTCGATACAGGTAGTTAAAGTAGAAATAGTTAAAGTAGAAATATTGACATTATTTCTGAATATGGTAGTCTTATATCAAATAGAAATAAGTGGCTGTTTTTATTGCTCATTGATTGCGAAATAGAATGTGATCATTAGATATATGGGAAAACTCACTGAAAAAATTTCTTTAAGGGATAAGCTCTATGTTTTTGAAAACAGAAATGAAGCAGGTCGCTTTCTTGCGGAAGAGCTTATTACATACATGGATTCTCATACTATAGTTCTGGGGATTCCATCAGGTGGTGTGCCTGTTGCCTCAGAGATTGCAAATGCCCTCCACCTGCCAATAGATTTCATTATAGTAAGAAAGATACAGATACCTTATAACCCTGAGGCTGGTTTTGGTGCAGTGGGTCCTGATGGGGAAGTCATATTGAATGAGAGGTTGTTAGGACAGCTGGGACTGACAGAAGGAGAGATAAATGCACAGATTAAAAAGACAAGGGAAATAATAAAAAGACGAAGTCAGTTATTCAGGGGAGGGAGGACTTTACCATCTTTTAAAGATCAGAATGTCATCGTTGTTGATGACGGTCTTGCATCGGGCTATACGATGCTCTCTGCTGTTACATTTATAAAGAAAAATATGCCCAATAAAATTATTGTCGCTGTTCCTACAGGTTCAGATAGGACGGCTGATTTTATTCTGCCAGAGGTCGATGAACTTGTATGCCTGAACGTAAGAGGCGGGTTTCATTTTGCTGTTGCAGATGCATACAGAAACTGGTATGACCTTACAGATGAGGAGGTACTTTCTATAATCAGGAAATATTTTTGAGATTCCCTCATGTTTATGATTTTTAAAAATAGAAAAGATGCAGGTATCAGACTTGCCTCAAAGCTGTTGCATTATAAGGACAGAGAAGATGTGCTTGTGTTAGCACTTCCGAGGGGAGGGGTTGTTGTTGGCTTCGAGATTGCAAAACTATTACACTGCCTGCTCGACATAATAATAATCAGAAAAATCGGGTTTCCCGGCCAGCCTGAATTGGCTATAGGTGCAGTATCTGAAACAGGCACAGTTGTGTTAAACGAAGATATTATATCTACCCATGGTGTTACAACTGATTATATAGAAAGGGAAATCTTGAAACAAAAGAAGGAGATCTCAAGAAGGATGTCCGTTTATCGCAGCGGAAAAAGTATTCCACCACTTGAGGGAAAGATTATTCTACTGGTTGATGATGGAGTTGCCACAGGTGCAACTATGAAGGCAGCCATATCTACTTTAAAAAAGGAGAAAATATCAGAGCTTGTTGTTGCACTTCCTGTCTCTTCTCAAGAAGCGGAAATAGAAATTAA
>VGWZ01000243.1 GCA_016873595.1 Nitrospira sp. | reverse complement strand
CCCTTCTGATAAAAATCCCTTTCCCTGATCAGGCTATAATCAGGTTTGCCATCTGTGTAACAGCCCTCATCCTTTGGCTTACCACCGAGGAGGTCACCAAGATAGAGATATATGATATTTTTTGAACTGATAGCGCTCTCCAATTTATCCCTGTTAAACCATGGTGCATACTCACTGTATGGGGTGCTTCTGACATCAACGGCAACCTCAATCCCTGCAGCCATAAGTATCTTGAGGAAATCATCCAATTGGATATTTGAATGGCCTATGGTATAGAGCGTTCCGTCCATCTAAAATTCCTCACCGTCCCCGTACTCATAAATTGCTTCTCTGACTTTATTTATACTCACATCAATACCTTGGACTCGCCTTCCCTGTTTGTCTTTTGATCAACCATCTCGCAATAGCAATATTATATCCCTTCTCTTCAGGGTTGTTTATGAAAGAAGTAAGCTTCTCCACATCCAGTCTCCCGATTTTTGCCAGGGCCTTCAGTGCATATTGCCTTATCTGTGGTTTTTCATCCCTTAATAATGCCTCCAGTGGTTCGACAGCCGTGTATATCTGAGGTTTAAATCGAGCGAGTTTACCTATGGCAGAGGCAGCCAGCCTTCTTTCATTGCCGTTTTTACTTTTTGTGAAGTTTATTAATTGAGGGATTACTGAAGGACTATTGGATGTTCCAAAAGCAACTATCATGGAGATGCTTTCTGTCTCCTCTTCAATATCAGTCCTATGTGATTCTATATGGGTTAAATAATCATTTTGAATCCCTCTGGACTGAACTGGTACGGGTATGGATGTAAAAAAATCCTTTATATCCTCAATGTTATGCACAATATTTGTCTCTGGTAGTGAAGAGATAATAATCTTTCCATATGAATTAGTGACAAGCCGTTTATCGAGTATGGCGACCACACCATAGTCTTCAGTGCTTCTTATAAGTCTTCCAAAACCCTGTCTCAACATAAGTATTGCAGATGGCAATGCGAGGTCTGTAAACCAGCGATCTCCCAATCTCCTACACCTTTCATCATAAACAGGGTCACCTGGTGAGCCAAACGGAAGCTTTACAATAATCACCTGACTTAACTTCTCTCCCTTTATGTCAATACCCTGCCAGAAGGTTGCGGTTGCGAGCAGAACTGAATTTGGGGTTCTTTTGAACCATTTGATGAGTCTTGCAGGAGGCATGTCTCCCTGTGTTTTAAAGGGATAGTCTATCCTGATATTCTTTGAAACAAAATGAAGATGTCTGTATGAGGTAAAGAGCACGAGTGTTCTTCCCATCGATACATTGATAAGTCCTTCAATAGTCATGAGACTCTTCTGCTGAAAGGCCTCCGTATTCTCCTTATCAGGAGGTGGTAGTTCTTTATCGATATAAAGGATAGCCTGTTTTCTGTAATTAAATGGAGAGCCTATAATCCTCTCTTTAAAACCCTTTATACCAAGCCGCTCCTTTATAAAACCGAAATCCCCACCTGCTGTCAGGGTGGCAGATGTCATGATCAAGCTATCATAACCCTTAAGCAGTTCCGCAAATGGCCTCTGAGATTCGATGAGATTGCTTTTAAGTTCTAAAGTCCCTTTATTCACTGCCATATAATAGACCCTGTCCTTGTCTTCCTGTTCTATGAAATCATCTATATCCATAGCAAGTGATTTGACATATTTAATGGTTGTTTCAACCCTGTCTTTTAACTCATCATTTGCAACTGATTCCTTATAAGCATTTAGTCTGGGAACTGTCTTGTTCAAAGACAATAACTCTCTCAGATCCTTCAGCCCCTCAATTATGGCATTGGGTATTGGATAAGCGGCCTTAGATGGAATACTCGGCCGTTTAAAGAAAGATTCCACTGGCCCAAAGAGGTGATCAATAGCTATCTTTAACCCTCTGAGGCGATAGAGAAGCCATATAACCCTTGAATGACTCAGGATATTGCCGAGGACATGAGAGATGACATCTTCAACCTCATGGGCCTCATCAATAATCAATTGTTCATGGAAGGGAATAAGACTGGAATCAGAAAGAAGGTCATAGATGAGGATATGGTGATTGACAACCAGGATATCCTTCTTATGCAGTTGTCTGTAATGCATGTAATAAAAACATTTACTGTAAAATGGACATTCCCTGGCATTGCAGTCATCTGTATTACCACAGACCCTTGACCAGAAATCAGGAATAAAGGACAGATCATCCTTGTCCCCGGTCTTTGTAGTTGCAACCCATTTGATGAATCTTTTATAGGATTCTCCAAGCTCTGAAACCTCTTTCTGTCTTTTCAGGCAGAGATAATTGTTCTTTCCTTTGAGGATTGCAAAGGAAAACTTTTGAGGCAGAACCTTTTGAAGGAAGACAATGTCCTTGTTTACAAGTTGATCCTGAAGTGTTATAGTAGCGGTTGATATAACAGTTTTTTTGTTTGATATTATGGCAGGAATCAGGTACGCAAAGGATTTGCCAACTCCTGTACCTGCCTCAACTATGAGATTCTTTCTGTTCTTGAGACAGGCATAAACTTCATTTGCCATGTCAATCTGCTGTTGCCGCTTTTCATAATCGGGAAAGTT
>VGWZ01000242.1 GCA_016873595.1 Nitrospira sp. | reverse complement strand
TTAAGAGTGTCTTTGCTTTTGATCCACACTTTCGGGAACAGGGCTTTAACTCAACCGTAGCTTTTCAAATAAAAGCCACTTCTTAAGTAAATATTTTGCCCCTTCTTTATCAAGAGGCTGATTCGCTGAACCACACTGAGGGTCTTGCACACATGAAGGACATCCATCTTCACAGGGACATTCATCAATGATTTTCAGAGTTGCTGATAGCCAATCTTCGATAACCTCTGTCGCTCTTTTCGTAAGACCAATTCCACCTTCATATCCGTCATAGATGAATATTGCAGGTTGTTTAAATTTCGGATACAATGTATAACTCAGCCCTCCGATATCTCCTCTGTCACAGAGTGCAAAAAGTGGTATGCATGCAATCGCAGTATGCTCGACTGCATGCAGTGTCCCTGCAAGATCAAATCCTTTTGATTCGATGAAAGATTGTAGTGCATTGTCTATTTGAATCCAGAGCCCTTCGGTCTCGAATATATAATCAGGCATATCAAGGGAATGCCGTGAAATCCTCACCCTATCAAAAATTCTTTTTTTCTCATAGCCTGTTATCTTCTGTGTTGTTTTAAGGGTTCCCCAGGATACTGAAAAGCCTCTGAAATGTTTCTTCTCCTTCTCTTTTATCACCTCTGTATCTTCCTTGCTCAACGCCTGTGTGTAATAATGGACATCAACCTCTCTGCATATCACCTTTTTCATGGTGAGATCAAGCTCTGTAACCTGATACTGTCTCCCCCTGTGGAGATAAATAGCTCCGGGAAATGCATCTCTGAAAATCCTCGCACCACTTAATTCACCAATTGCCTTCCCTGATTCATTCACAATATCAAATGGCTCTCCGATTGCTCTGATACCTGCTTCCCTGTGAGGCATTCTCTTTGTTGAAAACCATATATCTCCTCTCTTGCCGGGATTGAGAACTTTTTCTTCAATAAGCTCGTTAATCAAAGGCATAAGCTTTTTTACCTCATACACACCATCATCTTCTCTCAGGTAAACTTCAGAAGAGGCACACGGAATATGTCTTTTCAGAATTTGTTTATTCTCAGGGTCTATGACTGCTGCTTCATGGCTCTTCTCAAAAAATGCCTCTGGATGGCGCATAAAATACTGGTCGAGGGCATCCTGAATTGCGAGCATTGCAATCATTGATTCCTGCCCGTGCCTGCCTACACGTCCTGCCCTCTGCCATGTACTCGACACAGAACCCGGATATCCGCAGAGTATACAGCAATCAAGTCCGCCAATATCAACTCCGAGTTCAAGTGCGCTTGTTGAGATTACACCGAGGAGTTCACCGCTAAACAATTTCTGTTCTATCTCACGCCTTTCTTTCGGAAGAAAACCTGCCCGGTAAGGGCTTATTTTGCCTTGAAGCTCAGGTGCCTGACTTATGGTCCAGGAATAGATAAGCTCTGTTATCTTTCTTGCTTTTGTAAAGACAATTGTTCTCAGTCCTTCATTCAGGCATCGAAGAAAGAGCCTTGTTGTCTCTGTGTACGGACTATCTATCGGGTTCACAAAAATAAAATGTCTTCCTGCCTGTGATGCCCCGCTCTGGTCTATCACCTTAAATGGTACGCCAATAAGTTCCTCTGCAAGTTGAGCTGGATTGGCTATAGTTGCAGAGGCAGCAATAAATTGAGGATTGGATCCCCAGTAGTTGCATATTCTCCTTAGCCTTCTCATCACATGAGCTACATTCGAGCCGAAAACACCCCTGTAGGTATGTATCTCATCGATAACCACATAGTGTAAATTTCTGAAAAATGCTTCCCATTTTTTATGAAAGGGATTTATTGCAAGATGAAGCATATCAGGGTTTGTGAAAATGACACGAGGGAGTGCCTCTCTTATCTTTTTCCTTCTGTATGCAGTAGTATCCCCATCGTAAACCTCAGCGGGCATTAAACCCAATCTCTTCCTCCATTTACCCCCCTTTAATTCCCCCCTTACCAAGGGGGGACATGAGGGGGGTATGCCAATGCCCACAAAAAGGTCATTAAGGTTTTTTACCTGATCCTGTTCAAGCCCCTTTAAGGGGAATATATACAAAGCCTTATATTCAGGGTTTTCGATTATGGATTCAAGCACAGGGATGTTGTATATAAGGCTTTTACCGCTTGCTGTTGGTGTCATGACCACAACATTTTCTCCCTGTCTTATTAGATCAATTGCTTCGACCTGGTGTCTGTAAAAAAGCTCAATCCCCTGTTTTCTTAATACATCTCTTAACCTGTCAGATATATCAAGCTTCATATGTCTCGGCTTTACAGGGGGAATATAGTTATGGTTTACAATCTGTAGAGTAAATCTCCTGTCATTTTTTAATGACTCGATAAAATTAACTATTGACATGGAAGCATACCTTCATCTAAATTTTACCAGATGAGAGAAAAGATATTACTTGGAGTTTCCTGATTTTTTTATAAATAAATCGCCCTAAATCGTCATTCCAGCGTAAGCTGGAATCCAGAGAAATTTCTATCAAAAAAGAAAAACATTAAAAATACTGGATTCCTGCCTCCGCAGGAATGACACAAAAATAACACCACCTTTAAATAAAACATACGAAAAATAATTTAA
>VGWZ01000241.1 GCA_016873595.1 Nitrospira sp. | reverse complement strand
ATGATTGAGAATAAAAAACCCTGTAGGACCCTGAAGGACTCGGGAACGGAAAAGAGTCTATTCGAAGACGAAGCACTTGAGACAATATGGGAGCTGGCAGAAAACGGTGAAGTAAATCTTGCCGATCTCATTAATGAGGTTAGAAATGAGAAGGGAGTTCTCGACATGCAAAAGGACGGCCTAATAATAATCAAGGAGGGGAAGGTCTATTTTACAGAGGAAGGACGGCGCAGAGCAAAGGATATAACAAGACGTCATCTCCTCGCAGAGAGGCTTTTTGCCGATGTCTTGGCTTTAAACGATTATGAGGAGGATGCATGCCTTTTTGAGCATGCCATAAGTCCTGAGGTGGAAGAGGCCATATGTACGTTCTTAGGTCATCCTCCCACATGCCCTCACGGAAGGGCAATCCCGAGGGGAAAATGTTGTAAACTTTATGCAAAAGAAGTAAAACCTCTTGTACGGCCCCTCACAGATATTGAGGTAGGTACGAATGCAAAGGTCGTGGTCATTACTACTCCCGCCATGGAAAGACTTACATCTATAGGACTTATGCCGGGGGAAATTGTCAAACTCCTGCAGAAAAAACCTTCTTACGTAATAAGCGTAGAGGAGACAACTATTGCTATCGATGAAGAAATAGCGAAAGGAATATATGTGAAGAAGTAAAAATGGAAGAAAAGGCGTTCAAAAAATATCTCAAGGAAAAGGGTTTTAAATTTACAAAAGAAAGGGAGTTGATATTCAAGGAGGTTTTCTCCCGGCACGGCCATTTTGATCTCGAAGAGCTTCATATGGATATGCGAAAGAAGGGTCTTAAGGTTTCAAAGGCATCCGTTTACAGGACGCTCCCTTTACTTCTTGAAAGCGGTTTGATTGAGCAGGTGGAAAGGACCGAAAAACATGCCCACTATGAGCAGACATCCGGCCTTAACCATCACGATCACATGATCTGTATCTCATGTGGCAGTGTCATAGAATTTTATTCTGAGTCATTGGAGAGGCTCCAGAATAGAATATGCAAAAAGGAAGGTTTCAAAGGTGTAACTCATACCCTCGAGATAAAAGGATACTGTGGTAAATGCAGAAAGAGGAGGGAATGAAAATATCCATCCTATCCTTAGCTACCACCATAATCCTTATTTACTCTAAGCAGAATTCGGGTATTTCTCGGACTGCGGTGCGTTTTACATTTATTTTAGATTTATGCTATCGTTTATAGTTTTTAAAATAGGCTCTTGACAAAATGGTGTAATATATAGTTTAAGTTAAAATACTCAATAAACATATACGTGGTCATTAATAATCAAATTCCAATAACCAAACATGAGGTGGGATTTAGAATTTGATTATCAGGATTTATTTTGTATTTGGTTATCGGTGTTTGGTTATCAGGTCATAAATAAAATGAGGTATTCTTAAAAAACGTCATGGTATGAATAGCTTATTGGAGGTACATATATGGTAAATAAGATTGTCATTGCATATTCAGGAGGTCTTGATACCTCTGTCGCAATAAAATGGTTGAAGAAAAAATATAAAACAGAGATAATCGCATTCTGTGCGGACCTCGGCCAGGTCGAAGATCTTGAAGTAATAAGCGAAAAGGCATTAAAGACTGGCGCCTCAAAGGTTTATGTTGAAGACCTGAAAGAAGAGTTTGTAAGAGACTATATATTCCCGATGCTCAGGGCAAATGCAGCATATGAGAGTTCATATCTGCTCGGCACATCAATTGCAAGACCTCTTATTGCGAAGAAGCAGATAGAGATCGCAGAAAATGAAGGTGCTGAAGCTGTTGCCCATGGTGCGACAGGTAAAGGCAATGACCAGGTCAGATTTGAACTCACCTATTATGCGCTCAAGCCTGATATTAAGGTTATAGCGCCATGGAGGGAGTGGCAGTTTAGTTCAAGACAGTCCTTGATTGAATATTCTGAAATACATGGCATTCCGGTGACTGCAACAAAAGAAAAACCTTATAGCATTGATAGAAATATTTTTCATATCAGTTATGAAGGAGGAATCCTCGAAGACCCCTGGCAGGAAACACCTTTTGAAATGTACACGATGAGTGTACCACCAGAGAAAGCACCTGATAAGCCTGTATATATTGATATCTCTTATGAGAAGGGTGATCCTGTTGCAATCAATAATGAACGAATGTCTCCTGCAGTCCTTCTCATGAAGTTAAATTCCATTGCAGGTGAAAATGGTGTTGGAAGAATAGATTTAGTAGAAAACAGGTATGTTGGCATTAAATCCAGGGGTGTGTATGAAACACCAGGTGGTACAGTGCTTCACGTAGCCCATAAAGCAATTGAATCAATAACACTGGACAGGGAAATACTCCATCTCAGGGACTCGCTTATCACACGCTATTCTGAGCTCATCTATTATGGGTACTGGTTTTCTCCTGAGAGAGAAGCTCTTCAGACTCTTATAGATGAGATACAGAAAGATGTCACAGGCATTGTGAGGGTGAAGATCTATAAAGGGAACTGTTTTGTTGTAGGGAGGAAATCTCCGAATTCTCTGTATCATCCGGAGCTTGCAACATTTGAGGCCGAGGGTGGATATAATCAGAAAGATGC
>VGWZ01000240.1 GCA_016873595.1 Nitrospira sp. | reverse complement strand
GGTTATGTCTTTATACTTAAATGAAAACACTAATGATTTCAGATTTAATGTGGATGTTCCAAGAGATAATTGTGTTCACACATGCCTGTCATTATCCAGATAGTTCCAGAAATGATATAATGTGCTTATGAAAGAGGCAATGTTTTATGAGAAACTCGATGAGAAGGAAGTAAAGTGCTTCCTCTGTGCACATCACTGTGTGATTAAAGATGGCAAAAGGGGCATCTGTTATGTGCGTGAAAATAGAGAGGGCACGTTATATAGCCTTGTCTACGGTAAGGTTATCTCCCTCAATATTGACCCTATTGAGAAGAAGCCCCTCTTTCACTTCCTTCCAGGTTCGACCTCCCTTTCCATCGCAACTGTAGGCTGTAATTTCCACTGTTTACATTGCCAGAATTTTGAGATAGCTCAGTATCCAAAGGAACACGGAGGTGACATCCCCGGGCAGTTTATTTCACCAGAGGATGTAGTACAGGCAGCGGAACAGAATAGATGCAAAAGCATTTCTTATACCTATACCGAACCAACCATATTCTTCGAGTTTGCCTATGATTGTGCAAGGCTTGCACATGAAAAGGGTATAAAGAATGTCTTTGTGAGTAATGGATATACAGGCCCTGAGGCAACAAGAGCTATTGCTCCTTATCTTGACGGGAACAATATAGACCTGAAAGGCAATGCCGATCACTATAAGAAAATATGTGGTGCGCGGCTCGAACCTGTACAAGAGACGATAAGGCTCATGAAGGAACTCGGTGTGTGGGTTGAGGTTACAACGTTGATCATTCCTGACCACAATGATTCTGAGGCAGACCTGAAGAATATTGCGGAGTTCATAAAATCAGTTGATTCCTCAATCCCCTGGCATGTAACCCAATTTTATCCAACCTATAAATTAATCGATAAACCGAGAACTTCTGTGAAAACATTGAGAAGGGCAAGGGAGATTGGCTTTGAGACAGGACTTAACTATGTGTATGAGGGAAATGTCCCGGGAGAAGGCGGCGAAAATGCTTATTGCCCGATGTGTAAAGAACTCCTTATCAAACGCTTTGGTTTCAGCATTATCGAAAACAAAATGAAAGATGGAAAATGCTCAAAATGTGGCACAGAGATTAAAGGGGTATGGAAATAATCAGAGTTCACGCATCATTATAATTGCGTCTTCTCCTGGCGAGGTGTAGTAGTTTTTTCTCACACCTACTTCCTTAAAGCCGAGACGTGAATAAAAATTTCTGGCAACAAGATTTGAGACCCTGACTTCAAGGTATATGAACCTGCAACCTTTCCCCTCTAATTCACTAAGAACTTCTTTTACCAGCTTTGTCGCAATACCACCTCTTCTAAAATCAGGATGAACTGCAAGGTTCAGGATATAGCTTTCATCGATTATATGGTGTGCACATATGTAGCCAATGACATTATCTTCAAGGATGGCAACCTTTGTTATGGAGTAGAGATTGTGCAGTTCATTAAGAAAGGAGCTCGCAGACCAGGGAACTGTGAATGATATGCGTTCAATCTCTAAGACCGCAGGAAGGTCAGACTCATGCATGTCTCGTATAAATACTTCAGGCATCCCCTTTAATCTCGGCCTCTGATCTCCTTATATAAAATGGAACAAGACTTATGGGCTCAGAAAACTTCCCTTCTTGAGCCTTCTTTATTCCCAGGGAGGCTACATTCGCAGGTGAAGGTATCATTTTCTCATATGATGCGAAGATAGCCTTTCCCCCTATACTTTCAATTATTTTGTCTCTGTAAAGAGGTACGCCTTCACCAGTGAAGATGACTCTTTCATGTGACAATCCCCCCAGCCCCCCTTCAAAATCCCCCCCAGCCCCCCTTTTTAAAAGGGGGGTGTGGGGGGATTCGGGGGGATTATTTTCATCAAATCTTTTTAAAAACTCGAGTACGTTTATTGCAACCTCGTCTATTAATCTTATAAAACCATTATTGTCCCATTGAAACAATGCAGCATAGACCTCTTTTTTTCTCGCATCGAGCATGGTACACACTGGATATTTACAGTAAGGGAAATTCCATGCAAGTGCCTCAAGGGTTGGTACAGAGACAATAGGTTTTTCTGTTGCATATGAAAGACCTTTAACAGTGCTCAATCCTATTCTCAGCCCTGTGAAAGAGCCAGGGCCAATAGCAACTGCAAAAACATCCATATCAGATAGAGTGAGCCCTGCCTGTCTAAGGATATGATCTATCTCAGTCATCAGCCTTTCTGAATGTGTTGATTTCACATTGAGCCTCACCTCCGCAATCAGGCCCAGTGAATCGTCAGTAATGGCGATGCCTCCGAGCATCGTTGATGTATCTATTGCAAGGATTTTCATCATTAAAAGCCTAATATATAATTACCTGTTTTTCAAGTAGTTCATATAAAAGACAACTGATGTCGCTATACAGATTACTGCTGAAAGTGTAACCGCTTTTGTCGTTCCGACAGCATCAGCTAATATACCAATGAGCGAGTTCCCTATGGGTGCGATGCCTAAAAACACAAGCGCATAGACACTCATTACCCTTCCTCTCAGGTTGTCAGGTACAGAAAGTTGTATAAAGCTATTTGCAGTTGCA
>VGWZ01000239.1 GCA_016873595.1 Nitrospira sp. | reverse complement strand
TTTTACCGACTGTATCAGCTTTATTGTAATGCGGAAATATAACATCAAAAAATACCTTGCTCTTGATGAGCATTTCAAACAAGAAGGCTTTGAGGGTTAAATTCACACCTGCGGCTAACTGGATATAATCTATCATCTTTCATTGAAATTATTAAGTGTGACTTTTTTATAGAAAAAAGCAAAGACATAGTTAATTTTATTCTAATTAAATTGAGCGATTCTAATACTTTGTCATTCCCCGACTTGATCGGGGAATCCAGACGCCGTCCCCGCGAAAGCGGGGAACTATATATAAGGAACTGGATTCCCGTTTTCACGGGAAACCCTGGATTCTCTGGTCAAGCCAGAGAATGACACTTATTGGGTGATTGCATTTTCTTTAGAATACCTTGATTAATATGGTTTCAAATAAATAAATCGCTCAATTTAGGTTCTAATTAAATGAACCGACTTGCAGCAAGCTGCAGGGAATTATCAAGCTAAACCAAATATGAATAAAAATATACGTAATTTTTCCATCATCGCTCATATAGACCATGGGAAGTCTACACTTGCAGACAGACTTCTTGAGTATACCGGTGCATTAAGTGCACAGGAGATGACTGAACAGGTTCTGGATTCAATGGATCTCGAAAGAGAGAGAGGGATTACCATAAAGGCACATGCAGTAAGGCTTTTATATAAAGCTGATAATGGTAACGATTATATCCTCAATCTCATAGATACCCCTGGACATGTTGACTTCTCATATGAAGTCTCAAGGAGTCTTGCCTCATGCGAAGGAGCACTCCTTGTGGTTGATGCATCACAGGGTGTTGAAGCACAAACACTCGCAAATGCCTATCTTGCGATAGAGCATAATCTCGAAATAGTCCCTGTGATAAACAAGATAGACCTGCCAAGTGCCTCCCCTGAGAAAACAAAGGAGCAGATAGAAGATGCAATCGGAATTGACTGCTCTGATGCCATCCTTGCAAGCGCAAAAGAAGGAATAGGCACTAAAGAAATTCTTGAAGCAATAGTAAAAAAGATTCCTTCTCCGAAAGGAGAGAGCACCAAGCCTTTAAAGGCTTTGATTTTCGACTCATGGTTCGATAATTATCAGGGTGTAATTGTTCTTGTGAGAGTATTTGACGGGAAGGTAAAGGCAGGGAAAAAGATTAAACCGATGGCTACAGGAAGTGTGTTTGAAGTATCTCAGGTAGGAATTTTTTCACCTAAAATGGAGCTTGTTGAGAGCCTTTCCTCAGGAGAAGTCGGCTATATAATAGCTGGCATTAAAAGTGTTACTGATACAAAAATAGGTGACACGATAACTGATGTGGATAACCCTGCTCAAGAGCCTTGTCCGGGCTATAAAGACATAAAACCAATGGTCTTTTGCGGTCTCTATCCAACAACGCCACATCACTATGAAAATCTACGGGATGCACTAAATAAATTAAGGCTTAATGATTCTTCTTTTATTTATGAGCCAGAGACATCTTTAGCACTCGGTTTTGGATTCAGGTGCGGTTTCTTAGGACTGCTCCATATGGAGATTATAAAGGAAAGGCTTGAACGGGAATTTAGCCTGTCACTTTTAAGTACTGCACCAACAGTTGTGTACAGGGTCACAAAAACAAATAGAGAAATTCTCTATATCGAAAACCCTTCACTGCTGCCTGAAAAATATGAGACTACTGAAGAACCCTTTGTAGCTACAACTATTCTTGCACCCAAGGATTTTATAGGTCCCATTCTGGATCTGTGTCAGGAAAAAAGAGGCGTTCAGAAAAGTTTTACTTTCATTGGAAAAGACAGAATAAAGGTTGAGTACGAACTTCCCCTCAATGAGATACTCTGGGACTTTTATGACAGGTTAAAGTCTCTCTCAAAAGGTTACGCTTCCATGGACTACGAGTTTCTCGGATACAGAGAATCAAACCTTGTGAAACTCAACATACTCCTGAATGGGGAAGTTGTTGATGCACTTTCCCTGATAGTTCATAAAGACAAGGCTTATTATAAAGGCCGCGAGCTGACCGAAAGACTCAAAGAAATTATACCGAGACAGATGTTTGAGGTTTTAATACAGGCTGCAATCGGCAATAAAATCATAGCGAGGGAAAGCGTAAGGGCGCTCAGGAAGGATGTAATCGCCAAGTGTTATGGTGGAGATATAACCCGAAAGAGAAAACTGCTCGAAAAACAGAAAGAGGGCAAGAAAAGGATGAAAAAGGTTGGAAAGGTCGAGCTGCCACAGGAGGCTTTTCTTGCTGTTTTGAAGGTGAAGTAACATGGCATATTTTCATGGATGCTCAGTCGGACGTGTAATAAGTGTCTCCATCTGTCAGCCCCATTTTCTTTTCGATTCCAAGAATACAATAACGTTATAGCCGTAAGGAAAACGCGAGATACATTTGGCTTTCGAAAGATGCATTTCGAAGGGAAATAGGTACAGATACCATCAATTGGTCTAATGTTTTTTTCCGGTTCATTCGATTTGTCATTTACACGAACTGGGCTACCCTTAAAATTTGTACCTAAATTGAGCGATTCTTTTTTGCTCAGAGTTTTCATCTACTAAAATTCATCAATCTTATCGTTTTGAGGTAGTACCAACCTCTATAACGGAATTTTTTGAATCAAAAATATTACATTTTGCTTC
>VGWZ01000238.1 GCA_016873595.1 Nitrospira sp. | reverse complement strand
CTTGAGGTCGCAAATTGCGATCTCAAGTTATCGGCTTCTTCCGAAGTCAACTGAAACATAAAATCTGCTGGAAATCGTGTCACATTACGCCTGACCTGTTCATTCAGCCTTCTGGTCGGCACTTGATAGAGTTCCGCAAGATCGCTGTCAAGCATAACCTTATGGCCACGGATTATGTAGATTTTCCCTTCTATTACTTCCTGTTGAACAATAATCTTCATTCCTTCTCCTGTCTGTAGATATCACAATTTGTGATAAGTTCATGATCTCTTCCTCGATTCAAGGTGCCATTTTGACCCCCTAAACATCATCCTTGCCCTTCCATCAACTTCGCCACATTATCAGCTATCCGTTCTTCCAAATCTCTTGCTTCAATGTTCAACTGTTCAAGTTCTTCATTCAATTCCTCAAGCCTCTCATAAAAATCACCATCGTCTTCCTCTTTTTCCGCCACTCCTACATACCTTCCGGGATTCAAGGAATAACCATGTCCCTTGATCTCTTTCAAAGTTTCGACTTTGCAGAGCCCGTCTATATCACGGTACTTTCCCTTTGAAAAATGTTCTTTCATGAGTTCTTCGCTTCCGGCATCTGTTTCGATGTCTTCACCCCGGTAAAGGCGGACGATGTTTGAAATGAATTCAATCTGTTCGGGAAGGAAGTCGCGGTGGGCGCGGTCAATCTGGTTATAGATTTGACGGGCATCTATGAAAAGGATATTGTCTTTTCTATCTGTCTTCTTTTTGCCTTTATCTAAGAACCAAAGGGTACATGGCAGAGTGACGGTATAGAAGAAATTAGAGCCGATGGAGATCATCACATCAACATGGTTGTCCTCGATCATCTTCTGCCTTATCTCAAGCTCAGACTGTCTTGCATCACTTGCGGAATTTGCCATCACGAACCCAGCTCTGCCTTTGTCATTTAAAGCAGAAAGAAACATTTGAATCCAGATATAATTGGCATTGTCAGGCTTGGGAAGACCATAGGTGAAGCGTTTGTCATCCTTCAGTTTTTCTTTGTCAACGCCATTCACATTAAATGGAGGATTTGCCATGACAAAATCGAACTTGCCTATTGAGCTGTGGATATCGTCATAGTATGTATTCCCCTGCTTAATGTCACCTGACAATCCGTGCACGGCGAGGTTCATCTTGCAAAGCCTGATTGTCTCTGCCGTCTTTTCCTCTCCGAAGACGCTTATCTCGGCGCTCGGCCTTTTCTTATGCCGCTCCACAAACTTTGCGCTTTGGACAAACATGCCGCCAGAGCCGCAGGCCGGATCGTAGATTCTTCCATGAAAAGGTTCGATAACATCCACGATAAGCTTGACGATGGAAGTAGGCGTGAAAAACTCGCCGCCTTTTTTCCCTTCGCTCATGGCAAACTTGCCGAGGAAGTATTCATATATCTTCCCGAACACGTCGCCTTCGATGTCCATAGGGATGTTCGAGAACTGCTTGAGAAGTGCAATGAGTGTATCCTTTTCGAAACGGGTGTATGTCTGGGGGAGGACGCCTTTGATTTCATCATTTTCCGATTCTATAGCCTTCATGGCGTCATTAACAGCCTTGCCGATATTTTTCCCTTCAGGTAAATTGAGGAGATAAGAGTAACGCGCCTCGTCAGGAAGATACATAACGCCTTTTGCCTGATAATCTGCCTTGCCTATTTTCCTCCTGCTTCCAGCAGGCTGCTTTTTTGTTATCTCTTTTTCTGCTTCTGTGAACTTATGGTCAGCATAGCGTAGAAATATTAAGCCGAGGACAGGAACTGAGTATTCCTGTGAGGAAAGTTGTGAATTTGCTCTGAGCTGGTCTGCCGCAGCCCAAAGTTTTTTCTCTATTTCGTTATTATTGCCGATAGCCATTGTGAAAAAGACTCACATGTGTGGCATTCTTCCGAGTTCAGCTTCATGCCAATAAGAATCAATGTCTTCTTCTTTTTTCCTTGTTCTCTTTGCCAATGTGTCTCCCTTAATCTCCCTAAAAAACTAATAAAATATGAAACAAAATTGCAATAATACTGTTCATAAATATAGAATGTATCTCACCATTCTTACACCCGTTTCTCTATCTTCCCATAAATATCTTTCCTGTGAATTATTCCCAGTATCCAAACCTCAGTTTTAACAATTTTGAATACAACCCTGTAATCTCCTACTCTAAGCTTCCAGTATCCTTTCAGTGTTTTTCTCAGAGGCTCACCGTATTGATGAGGCGCAGTCTGTAGTCGCTCTTCTATAGCTTTCTTGATACGTAATCGCAATTTTTCATTGATTTTAGGAATGTCAATTTCTTTAACATCAGGATGGTATCTTAGAGTGAAGGGAAAGATTACCAGACCTCGTCGTGCTTTAAGGATTTTGTTTTGCTGAAAGTTCGCTCTCTTTTTTCAGCAAGAACAGCCAAAGCGACATCTTCCTCCATTTCCAGAGCCTCTCTTATGAGGTCACGTACTTTAAGTGACAAAGAAACGCCGTCTCTTTTAGCAAGATGTTCAACACTATTATATAAAGGCGTTTCTAATACGACATTTACTCTTGGATTCTTTGTTGGCATATTCTTTACCTCCGAAATAAAGTGTATCACTTATAATACACCGTGTCAATACTTTTAACATGATTTTCTATTTCTCTTATGAATCAATTTGTAAAATTATATCATGATTTATACTTTTCTGACCTCATAT
>VGWZ01000237.1 GCA_016873595.1 Nitrospira sp. | reverse complement strand
TGTTCAATAAACCATTTTTTAAGTTTTCTTGAAAATTCAGCATCCTTATGAGCCTTGTCCCTGATGATTTCCTTATAGTATCTCGCAAGGCGGTATATCTTTTCCTGAAGCCTGAATATTAAGAACTCATCTATCGGTAATAATGGTTCTGGCTTTACACCTGTATGAACTCTTACAAGTTCTTCAAGAAATTTTTCAATGCCTTTGAGGATAGGAGTCTTAAATCTTGTATCTTCAATATCATCAAGGTTTTCGATGTTTGAGAGATGGAATTTATCAACAACCTGCCTCTCCTCGGGCTCCATCCTGTTTGCCTTTTCAGTGTTAAACCAGATGAGCCATTGAAAGTTTGAAGTCGCAAAGTATTTTGCCTTTCTCTTGTTAGCCTTCTCCCACGCAGGTTTTTTGAGCTCTTTTTCATCAAAAGGGCTAAAATAAGGAGGTTTCAATTCAACAAGGCATAACACCCTTTCACTCTTTAGGCTTTCAAAAATAACTATATCAGGCTGTTTTTTATCAGCACCGACGGTCTCTTGTTCAGCAATCCCAAGAGGCAGATTTCTTTCTTTGATTATTTGATTAATCCATTCAACAAACTTTTGATTGGCAGTGCGTTCAGTTTTGTGGATGGTTGTATCAAAGGGACTTGAAACTTTTATAGGTCTTTCAGTGAGTTTGGATTTCTTCATTAAAACTTTCTTTCCCTAAGAAACTCTTCAGGAGTAACGATTCTGATATTTTTATACCTCTTCATTGAAAGAAGGCTTTTGTCTCCAGTAATTATAAATTCAGCGCCAGATGCCAAGGCACATTCAATGAATTTGTTATCTTCTGGATCAGATACAATCTCTACAAGTTTATTAATTTCATGAATATCTGAATAGGCAAGGACAAATTCAAGAATCTCTGTCTGGAGTACCTGTGAGAACCCGAGCTTAGGGTAAGAAACAGCGATAAAAAGCTCCCTTGCTATATCTTCCGAGGTGCAGTTTCTTAACACACCTCTTTCCAATAGCTCAATTATCCTTAATGGGTTTCCTCCCCATCCAAATGCAGATATGAAAACATTTGTGTCAATTACTACTTTTTCAGCCTTGCCCACGCCACCGCCTCTTCTGCAACCTGAGAAGAAAGCTTTCTTTTTTGGGTGATCACAGTGGCTTCTCTATATATTTTTTTTGCTGAGGGAGGCTTGAAGAGTTTTTTCTGAATCAAAGAATCAACTATGTATTTAATTTCTTTAACGGGAAGATTCGACAACCCTTCTACTAAATTTTCTTTAGACAATTTTATCGCTACATCAGGCATATTAACCTCCGTTTTATTCTTTATTATATCCTTTTAACACCTCGTTCACAATCCTTTTTGAAATCTCAAAGGCTGCTGCGACTTTGATGATTTTTCTATCACCAAGACCCTTAAACTGAAGGAACTTCTCCAGAGGCTGGTTTGCCATGCCTTTGAATGAACCGAATTTATTAAGGATTTCTTCGGCTACTTTCTCCGCGGGTTTCCCCTTTGTGCCTGTTCCGATAAGTATTGCTAACAGTTCAGCGTCTGTCAATGATTCAGAGCCAAGTTCCCTTAACTTACCGCCTGGATGAGTCCATGTTTTCATAACATCTCCCTATACATTCATTTCAACTATATGGCTAATTTTATATCATTGATACCATACGGTCAATAAGGAGTTTAGGCAGCGTAGGCTTAAAGGCAGGAGTGTTTTTCAGTGAGTTTGGTTTTCTTCATTCAGACACTATTTTGTGCTTGCAAGAGATAATTCAAGGGGATGGCCTTTAATGGAACTTACTTTCAGTATCGAAAAGCCAATAATATTGCCTTTCATATCAACCTTTTCCATTATCTGGTCTGATTCTGTTTCTCTGAAATAACCCTCTTTCGTTTCAAACATGACCTCAAGATAGTCTCCTTCGGGATCATACCACACTCTTACTTTTTCCATTACTACATACCCAGTCTTATATTTAAGACTTCCCCTTAGGCAAGAGCTTTTTCTTTGCCTTTAAGTTCATAAAGTATTCCTTGGGGTTCAGATATTTGCTCTGAAGCATCAAGGATTTCCATGGAAACAATTTTTCCATCCTTATTGTAATCGATAATTATTCCTTCTCTTATCTCATCGCTTTCAACTATTTTATCTTCTCTGAATATAAGACTTAGGGTATCGGTTTCTGGATCAAATATGACCCTCATTTTAACCTCCTTCAATCCAATATTTGCTGATCTTGGATGTTTTATAAACTGTTATTACTTCAAATTTTTCAGATGTCTCAATGCCTATAACTCTTAAGAGCATTTCTTTCTTTTCTTCTTGATCATAATATTTATTTTGAACTATAACACGTCCTTTCTTAGAAGGCAATTTCTGCTGCGGATTATCAACAACAAATTTTATAAATTCCTCTGAAATACCTCTTCGTCCTGCTTCAAAATTTGCGTGCCCTTTAATTTTAATTTCCAATGATATAATCCGTCTTTATTTATTATATTCCTTCAATACCTGATTAACAATCCTTCTTGCAATCTCAAATGTTGCAGCGATTCTTACCTAAATTGAGCGATTTATTTATTTAAAACCATATTAATCAAGGTATTCTAAAGAAAATGCAATCACCCAATAAGTGTCATTCTCTGGCTTGACCAGAGAATCCAGGGTTTCCCGTGAAAACGGGAA
>VGWZ01000236.1 GCA_016873595.1 Nitrospira sp. | reverse complement strand
GATTGTAAAAAGACTTTGACTGATCGACAAGGGGAAAATAACAGACTAACTTCTACAACTCAGGGAAAGCTCTATACTGAACAGAAAACACTGACCACTCGTTACCACCGCGCAGCGGTTTAGTTCTTCGAATGGAAATCATCATATCTCATCGTGCGCTAAATATGCAGACTTGTAGGTGTAACAAACAACCAGAGAAAATCTTCAAAATTTTAAAGAATACCTCCTGAAATAAACGGTTGACATGTTCTCCTGTTAAGCATAGATTACAATCATAAATCAATAAGGAGGTATAAATTATGACTGTTGAAAAATTATTATGTGTAGACTGTATTCAGGATCTAAAAAAAGTTTCTATAACCCAACCCCATCACTTTACTATTTTTTATTGCGATAACAATAAATGCAGGAGATATCAGAAGATATGGTGTATTAACAGTTGGAGGTCTGGTACGGGATACATGTGAGAAGCAATTAGTCTTAGAAATGGGTAAAGATTAAGGGTTAATGTATAACCTTGAATTCGGTTCTCCATTCTTTATACAAGCAAAAAGCGCCCAAACTATTATTGACCAATTGATAATATTCATAATAGAATAAAATAAAATTGTTAATAAATTGTCAGTAAAGTACTATATATTGTGATATAGTTTCTAAGCAATAAAAATAATAAATTCTTATATAAAAAGATATTATTGGATTAAATTATAAATATTTGTTATTTATATTTTAGAGGTCCTAATGGATAAAAATAAAACAATAGCATATCTATTGAAGAAAGAAAGGGAGTCGCTTCATTATACTTTGAAGTATATTTCTGAGAAAATGGGATTCTCTCATTACCAAACTTTGAGCAGTATTGAGTCAGGCGAAAGAGAAATAAAGGCATGGGAATTAGCTAAATTAGCAGAAATTTATGATAGGAAAATTGATTATTTTATTGGTGGTCAAAAAGGATTTTCTCAACCTAAAGTTCTCTGGCGTGAACCTTCAAAAACAGAAAAGACTATGGAAGCAGAGCGTAAATTTCTCACCTTTTGTCAAAATTATAAAAGACTTTTAGAAATTACCAATGAAGATGATATAAAATCCGTTTTTCCGCTTCCCCAATCAGATAAAAAAGAATTCAAAAAAAGAAGTTTTTACTATGTTGCTGAATTAGCTGAAGAATGCCAGCGCGTTTTGAGCCTTGGAAGAAGACCAGCCCATTCTTTACCTAATATTTTAGAGCAGATATACAATATTTTAGTACTTTATATGGATTTGGGAATGGCGGGGTCAGGTGCTTCAATATCTGGAGATTTTGGCAAAGCAATCCTTATCAATGCTATTGATGCTCCCTGGAGACGTAATTATGATTTGGCGCATGAACTATTTCATTTAATAACATGGGAT
Source organism: Nitrospira sp. (assembly GCA_016873595.1). Classification (GTDB taxonomy): domain Bacteria; phylum Nitrospirota; class Thermodesulfovibrionia; order Thermodesulfovibrionales; family SM23-35; genus VGWZ01. Next base: position 1,307 of record VGWZ01000236.1, on the reverse strand, counting down.
ATATTTTCTGAGGAAGAAATCTATTCAAAATCAAAGAATGATAAGAGCGAAGTTGAACAATGGGCAGATGCATTTGCATCAGCTATACTTTTGCCTGCTGAAGAAGTACGGAGAGAATTTTCTAAAAGGCTTAAAGATAATCAGATTACCTATATAAATCTTGTTGAGATTGCAAGAGAGTTTAAGGTATCTATTGAAGCGCTGCTCTGGAGACTGGTAAATCTTAATCTTTTAAAGAGAAAGGACGTTGAAAGATGTATTCATGAAAGCGAGATTAAAGATGTAAACAAAAAATTACGTGTTGCAGATTGGGCAGATGAAAATCCATATCTATCAACTCGTTACATTGCACTTGCAATCAAGGCGCTGCAGATGGGAAGGATATCAAAAGCAAAATTTGCTGAATATGTAAATAAGTCATTTAGTGAAGTCTCCTCATTCCTGAAAAAATACGGTTACGACGAAAACGAGGACTATTCAATTGCTTTTACTGCTTCTTGATGCAGATGTAATCATTGATCTGCATAAGCTTAGCGTATGGAAGCACGTAATTAAAAATCATAATATATATATCCCATCAATAATCTTACATAAAGAGTTATATTATTATGAAGATGAGAGAGGAACACCACATCCTATTGATCTTATAAAGGAGATTGGGGTAACAATAAATGAGCTTTCATGTTCTGCTGAAGAATTGTTGTCTTTTAAGGAGCAATTTGATTGTGTATTTCAAGAAGAACTACATGATGGAGAGAAAGAAGCATTAATATTACTTAAAAAACAGGAAGATCTTTTATTTTGCACCTGTGACCATGCAGCTATTAAAGCTTTGGCTTTACTTGATTTATCTACTCAGGGAATATCTTTTGAGAATCTTTTAAAGAAGAGTGGTATAAATAAAAAGCTCGAGTTCAAACATGCTCAAAAGCGTTTTAAAAAGTATTTAGATGAAGGTAGTATTATGAAAATACAAGACTGGGGATTAAAGAAAAAGAGTAAGAGATGAAAAATATTATTGAACCTTTTAATAATAGCATTATCACTTAGTAAGGTATGAATAGTAGTTCTTAGATCGCGCATCTTGTTAAAGCCCATCTTCTACAGTTGTAAAAAAATAATCCTTAAATAACATATAGTTAGAACAGGCAAAACATGGCGTGGCACTATGAAATGGTTTATTCTCATGCCACTTAACATTATACTGTAACCGTACCTTTATCATCCATACCAATTATTCTCACTATGGGAGAAACAGCTACGCCTGTTGCTTGAAATGCCTTGCCAGCGCTTCCTTTCAGTTCGCT
>VGWZ01000235.1 GCA_016873595.1 Nitrospira sp. | reverse complement strand
CATTAAGTGAAGTGTCATGCTGAACTTGTTTCAGCATCTAAAACCAATGCATTATGAGACCCTGAAACGAGTTCAGGGTGACAACATGTAAAAACAATAAATGCGTTTGTATTAGAAATAAGAAATGGAAATGAAAAGTAAAATATTAATTGTAGATGACACCATAGACACCGTAGAACTTTTGAAAAAAAGACTTCGTTCTGAAGGATATGATACGGCCGAGGCATATGATGGTGAAGAGGGTCTTCAACAGGTTACTGAATACAACCCTGATTTAATTGTCCTTGATGTGATGATGCCAAAATTGGATGGCTACGAAGTATGCCAGAGACTGAAAACAGATGAACATACTAAATATATTCCTATCCTTATGCTTACTGCAAAAAGCGACGTTGAGAGTAAGGTAAAAGGCCTTGATATTGGAGCTGATGATTATTTAGCAAAGCCATTTGATTATAAAGAACTCTCTGCACGAATCAGATCACTACTCGCAATCAAAGCATCACATGAGAAATTAGTAGAAGAGGAAAAATCAGAAGCACTGGAACAGATGATGGATGAGGTCGCACATGAGGTGAGAAATCCACTTTTTTCTATCGGGGGTTTTGCGCGCAGGGTCTATGAAAATCTTCCAGAAGGCAACACCAATAAAAAGTACATGGAGATAATTATCCAGGATGTTGCAAGACTGGAAAGCATGATAAAACAGCTCATTGATTTAAAAACAATGGCTATCCGTTATATGGAGACTACAAATGTAAATGAGGTAATCACAAAAGCTGTCAAAATATTCGAACAGGAGTTTGAAAACAAAGGCATAGAGGTTGAAACTGAATTAATGGATAACCTTCCTCCCATCTCCGCTGATAAAGAACAGATAAAATCAGCACTCGCTAATCTCATTAAAAACTCTATCGAAGCCATGCAAGACAGAATGAAAATGCTCAAGATCGTCAGTCGTGAAAGTGATAGTTATATAGAAATAAAGGTATCTGATACCGGGAAGGGCATACCAAGGGATAAACTCAAAAGTATCTTCGATCCACTATTTACCTCAAAGATTTATGGACCAGGACTTGGTCTTACTTTCACACTCAAGATAATTCAGGCTCATAGGGGAACCATTTCCGTAGAGAGCGAACCAGGAAAAGGGACCACGTTTACGATAAGGTTGCCTATAAAAAAATCCTGACTTATTCCTGTACCCGAAAAATGCAGTTAGTCCTATAAAGCCTTACAAATACATGAGATGCTGAAATAAATTCAGCATGACATTTTTATGCATAAAGCCTTGATAATTGTCATTCTGAACCATGCCCTGAACTTGTTTCACGGGTCGTTTCAGAATCTCTAACTGCATTTTTCGGGTGGAATAACCCTTTTTGATTAGTAAGAATTTCGAGGAGAGCTTTACAAAATTATTCCAAATCTGTAACATTAAACACAGATAGAGATATATTTTCAGGAGGTGAAAGGCCATGAAAGTCAGTGAGATTATGACGAAGCAAGTGTTTACCATCGGACCAGACAGTACCTTAAAAGAATGTGCTGAGGTCCTGAAAAAGTGCCAGGCGAATGGCTTGGTTGTTGAGGATGGGGGAAAGACTGTAGGAGTCATCACGAAGGCAGATGTGTTCAAGGCAATCCTGCCACGCTATCCTGATATTATCGAGGATGAGCGACATATGACTGACTTCGAGTATATCGAGGAACGCGTCCATAAGCTCTTTGAATTGAAAGTAAAAGAGATAATGGGAGCGCCTCCTATCGTCGTAAGCAGCGACATGCCCATCATCAGAGCAGGCTCATTGATGATCGTCCGCAGGGTAAAACAGGTTCCAGTAGTTGATGGGGGCAAGCTTGTGGGTATTGTTACTCTGACTGATATTATTAGTGCTCTTCTTGAAAAGATTAAATAAAAAATATATAAGTTTAAGGGCTATTTAAAACTATGTTCATCTGATGGAAATAAGCCGTTTTCAACTTCTTCTTTATAATTCTTAATAGCCCTTAACACCTCATCCTTTACATTCACATATCTTTTTGCGAACTTTGGCAAGAATCTCTCAAATAGTCCTATGACATCATGAAGGACAAGTACCTGTCCATCACATGAAGGTCCTGCGCCTATACCAATTGTAGGTATAGTTAATTCTTTTGTTATCAGCGCTGCAAGCTCTGCAGGAATCGCTTCAAGAATGAGTGAAAAAGCACCTGCATCCTCATTAATATGTGCCTCTTCTATCAATCTCTCTGCTGCCTCTTTAGTCCTGCCCTGTATTTTGTATCCACCCATCCTGTGAATTGACTGAGGCGTAAGACCGATATGTGCCATAACAGGAATATCAGACTTTGTCATCGCCCTGATGTGCTCGGCAACCTCAGCACCACCTTCAATCTTTACCGCAGATGCACCTGCCTCTTTTAAGAATCTCCCTGCATTCCTCACCGCATCCTCAATACTTGCCTGATAGGACATAAAAGGCATATCTCCGATAACAATGGCATTATTGACTGCCCTTGCAACTATTTTCGTATGGTACACCATCTCATCCATTGTAACCGGAAGGGTATTCTCAATACCCTGCACAACCATGGCTACAGAATCACCAACAATGATTCCATCGATACCAGCCTCATCAACTATCCGTGCAAAAGGATAGTCATATGCCGTAAGCATCGTAATCTTTCTTTTCTCAGCTTTTTTCTTCAGAAGATC
>VGWZ01000234.1 GCA_016873595.1 Nitrospira sp. | reverse complement strand
CTTTATCCCCTCCCATCAAGGGAGGGGTAGTTAAACTTTATCCCCTCCCATCAAGGGAGGGGTAGTTAAACTTAGATACCCTGCGGTCTCTGCCTCAGGGTGGTTCATTAATGATGTATCAAAAAATACACAAAGTGGAGGTTCTTGCAAAAGTATCAAATGGGCACCCTCCCCAACCCCTCCCGTCAAGGGAGGGGCTTATTTATCAACCCTCTCCCCTGGTGGGAGAGGGCAAGGGTGAGGGGGTTAATGAACTTTTGCAAGAGCCTCAGTGATTTATAAATTACACAAATACCCTACCCTGATCGGGGAACGGGAATCCAGAAGCCGTCCCCCGTATCAAGTACGGGGCAAGCTCTGCGAAGCTTGTCCCCGCAGGTAGTAAGCGGGGAGCAGGGAACGAAAGGAATTAGATTCCTGTTTTCACAGGAAACCCTGGATTCTCCATGAGTCGTAGACCGGATCAAGTCCGGAATGACAAAAAGGTAAAGGTATTACAGATACAATATATGTATCCTTCAAGATTAAACGCATCAAAAAAAAGAATTTATCTGGTCATGACAGCCATTGTAATAGTTATCATTACAATGTTAGGGACTCATTATATGAAACTTAAAGAAGAAAAGGATAAAAAGGTTATTTCTTATATAGAGATCGGGCATACACATTTCTTAAAGGGGGAAGTTGATAAGGCATATGAGAATTATCAGAAGGCATGGTCCTTAAAACCCAGGGTCACCAATCCCGATGAAAGGAATGCTACCATAAACCTTGCTCAGATTATGATGGTAAAGGGCGATAATAACCGTGCAAAAGACCTGCTGCTCAAGACTGTTGAATTCGACCCATTTTTTTATGCCGCATATTTCTTTCTTGGGGATATTTATCTTAAAGAGAAGGATGCGGATAAGGCTCTTTTTTATCTTGAGAAGGGATTAAGCCTGAAGGATTATTTTATAAAAGATGACCCGAATGCTGCCCTGCTTTACTATAATATGGCAGAGGCTCTTTTGCTGAAGGGCGATAAGGATGGAGCGAAAAAACACCTGGAGAAATTTCTGGCGATAGCAGATAAGGATAAAAGATTGGAAGGCATAGCGGCAAAGGCAAAGGAGAAGCTGAAGAAGTTATGAGTTATGCGTGATGCGCTAAAGCATGTTAGAATTAAGTTATGGTTACATTAAAAGATACAGCATTTAGTATTTCATCACTGCGCAACCAGAGGTTTCTCAAGGCCCGTACAGTCTTAAAGAAAATCGTAAATATTCTGGTGCGGGAATACAATGTCAGCAGAGTTGTTCTTGTCGGGTCGCTTGCTGAGGGGGAGCGCTTCGGATTTCATTCTGATATTGACCTTTGTGTAAAGGGGCTCCCTGATGAGCTTTATTTCAAGGCGGTTGGAGAACTCCTTCTGAAGGCAGGCGAGTTTAATATTGATATCATTCCTTTTGAGAATGCAACTCCAGAAATGATGGAGCGGATTGAAAAGGGGAAAGTGCTCTATGAAAAGAGACGAACTGTTTCTTAAAAGGATAAGCGCAGAAGTTATTTCAGAACTCGGACATGTTTCGCGGTTGATGGGTGAATACGATGATTTCATAAACAGGTATCCGGAACATATGGATACATATCTTTTAAGGGTAAAGGCGTCGTTCATGGCTGATTTCTATATGGGGGTTGAGAAGGTTTTTAAAATTATAGCCGAAGAATTAAATGGAGGAGTGCAGCGGGGCGAGGAATGGCATAAAAGGCTTCTTCATACGATGGCGGTTGAAGTAAGAGGGGTAAGGCCTGCTGTTATATCAGATGAATTGTATCAGGACTTATTGAAGTTTCTTGGGTTCAGGCATGTTGTAAGACAGGCGTATGGTTTTCAACTCGATGAAAAGAAACTTGCTGATCTGGATAAAATATTCAGGGGAACATGGAAACGGTTTTCGAGAGAAATAAGAAAGTTCTGCAGTTTCCTTGAGGGGAAACTAAAGGAGTTAAAGCGTGATAGGTGATAGCGTTAGACACATAACACATAACCCATAACGCATTACTTGTTACCTAAATTGAGCGATTCTAATACTTTGTCATTCCCCGACCCCCGATTACGACATTCGAGGGCATGCTTGATCGGGGAATCCAGACGCCGTCCCCGCGAAAGCGGGGAACTATACACAGGAAATGGATTCCTGTTTGCACAGGAAACCCTGGATTCCCGTTTTCACGGGAAACCCTGGATTCTCTGGTCAAGCCAGAGAATGACACTTATTGGGTGATTGCATTTTCTTTAGAATACCTTGATTAATATGGTTTTAAATAAATAAATCGCTCAATTTAGGTGTTATCAAACAGACAGTGATAGGCATGAAAAGTGGCACATTTTTTGCGTATTTTTTCTTAATTAAGATTTTTCTTAAAATCTCTTGACAGGTGATAGCAGTAGTGTTTATACTTTAATCCTATTAGCAATGATAAAGAAAAATTATTTTAAAAAATGCTTGACAAAGGCAATTCCTTTATTTACACTTTTTAGCAATGATAAAGTTATTAAAAAAAATGCTTGACAAAGGGGACTCCTTTATTTACACTTTATGCAAAAGAAAGATTTTCTTCGACAGGAAGGAGTCAATTCTTATAGTTATAAGCTATCATTGATAGCGATTAAGGTTACAGGGATATTCAGAAGTGAAGGAGGTGATAGGTAAAAGTAACAGAGCAAAGTAAGGTTTCAAATTTGTTTTACTGGTTTTAGCCCTTGGCTAAA
>VGWZ01000233.1 GCA_016873595.1 Nitrospira sp. | reverse complement strand
AAAAACAACTTTTGGGTGGATTTCGAAAAAATCGACTTCACCAAATGTCCTACAATCGATTTTCTCGGCCTAACCCATATCTACCTATTACCTAATTTTTACCTTGACACCCTTATAGGATGTCTTTAAATCTATTTTGTTAACCCAAATAATGTAAGGGTTATTTAAAAATTATTACTATTTCTGTCATTGCGAGCGAAGCGAAGCAATCTCTTTGTTTTCCACTCCTTTTAGATTGCTTCGTCGGTTGATTGACCTCCTCGCAATGATGTCAAAAACCTATCTTGTTATTGAACAGCCTCAGCAATTTTTGATAAATATTTTCAGAAAAAGCAATACCTGCTATTCTTTCCGTTTAATCAATAAGAATATTGGTACCGAAATCACCTCCATCAGGACCACAAAAAGAATTAAATAATTAATAGAAATATCATACAACAATCCCATGAGTGTACTTCCCAAAAACCAGGCTGCTCCATATACTGTATTAAAGATTCCATATGCAAATCCTCTCCGCTCAAGAGGCGTTAGATCAGCAATCGCTGCACGCATGATCGTTTCATGAATTCCCATAACCGCTCCCCAGAGCACAACACTTATCAGCACTAAGCTATAGCTATGCGAAAATGCAAAAAAAGGAATAGGAAGAGTAAGGAGAGGAATTGTTATCAGTGATTTTAGCCCGATTTTATCATATGTTTTACCGATAATTAAGGCTACCAGTGCATCCACACCCATTGCAATTGCATAGAATATGGGAATCTGGATATCTGAAACGATTGACTGAACTTTGAAATGATAAGAGATGAGCTGGAAGTTTGCAAATCCTGCAACACTCAAAAAGATAAATAATGCATAGGACCAGAAAACCTTTGGTAGTCTGCTTTTTTCTTTTATATCTTGTTCTGTTCTTCCTTCAGAAGTTTCAAGTCTCTCAGGTGAGGGAACTTTAATCCGTGCGACAATAAGAATGAATAAAGTCAGGAAAGCAGGTATCCACAAAATAGTAAATCCTTCGCGATATCCACCCTTTAAGATAAAAACTGCGGGGAAGATCAAAGGGCCGATAATAGCCCCAATCTGGTCTACTGCCTCATGGAGAGCAAATCCCCATCCTCTCCCTACCTGCTTTGTAGCATGCGAAAGCATCGCATCTCTCGCAGGAGTTCTGATTGCCTTCCCTACTCGCTCAAGAATAATAAGAACAGCTGCAAGATGCCAGTAACCGGCAAATGCGAGAAGAGGAATGGAAAGAATTAATCCATATCCAATAATTGTTAGAGGCCAATATGCTTTGGTACGGTCTGCAAAATAGCCAGAGACCAAACGTAATGCATATCCGAGAAATTCGCCAAGGCCTGCTACTAAACCAACGATGCCCGCGCTTGCACCAAGAACAGCCAAATAAGGGCCGGTAACACTTCTTGCTGCTTCGTATGTGATATCCCCGAAAAGACTCACAATTCCGAGGAGGACAATGAAATGGTAGGCTGTCCTCTTCTGATTATCCATAAAGTCTTTATTCGATGATGATCTTAAACCTAAACCTCTTCAAGTGTTATTCTTTCACTTTTTCTTTTTAGACTGAGTATGTTCATATACCCTTTTTGCAAAGGCCTCAAATACCTTCTCGCAACTCTTTATTTTTTCAACTGCCACTTTATGTAAAGGCACTTTCACAACATCCCTTTTTTCAACTTTCTTGAGCCACTGTTTCAGTTTTTCAAGTTCCTCTTCATTTTCTTCTACCTCAGCAAAGATAAAATTTTTTCTTTCTATCTCAGATTTTATCTCTGCGAAAAACTCTTCACATTTATGTACCAATTCCCGGTATTCTTCATTTCTTGATTCTATAAAGGCTTTGTTTATAGATTCTTCCTGAGCCTTATTTAAAGCTTTCCCCTCAATGAGAAGACCTTCGCCTTTGTATCGTTCAATATCTTCTATAAGTCTCTTAATTTCATGAACATTCTCACTTGAGTAGGGAATAACCCAGACTGTTTGAAGGTTGACAGCGCCGATTTTTTTAAGCTGCCTCCAGACAAAGACCCTTGCTTTAGATGGTTCGGCGGGGAGACTATACGAAAAAAATAACCATTTCATGTAACTATTGTTACACTAAAATCCTTGAATGTCAATGTTTTCTATGCGAAACACATGTCCAGAAAAAGCACATTATGATTTTTGCATCAATAAGTATCAAGCGATGCCCATGGTACCTGTTACCGCTTCATAGAGAAAATATACGCCATAAATCGTAACCATTATTCCTGCAATCAAATCAAGATACTTTGTCGGTATCTTCTGGAATATCCCGGCCTTCCCTAAAAGCAGTGCAGTCATCCCGATGATTCCTAACCCTATTAAAACTCCAATAGTAGCTGTAGCCATGCCCTGTTTAAACGAACCACCAAGCCAAACGATGGTTATTTCGATCCCCTCGACAAACATTCCCCATGCCGCAACTCCTATTCCCGCCCAGATCACTGCTTTTTTATTTTCTCCTGTTGATAGCTTCTCTGTATCATTATGACTCCTGTTCTCGATAGACACAGACTCTTCATCTTCCTTCTGGGCTTTCCGGAATTCAAAGAGGAGAAATACCCCAAAGCCAAAGAACAAAAAGCCTGATATCCAGTCGAGTATATGCATTGGTATTTGTAGCAACAGGCTTCCTGCTATATAAGCGACGATGGTAATAGCAATCGCACCCAGTATTGAACCAACTATGTATGGCACTCCTCCATCCATATTTATGAGCAACGACAATAATGAC